>SKNP01000247.1 GCA_007120485.1 Nitriliruptoraceae bacterium | reverse complement strand
TGGTCACGTCGGGGTACTCCCGCCAGGTCCGTCGTAGCCGCGAAGCTACCGGCCGGCTCGTCGGGGTGTCGAACCACCGACGGTGACGCCGCGCGCACCGCGGGGTAGAGCGCGTGCCGCCCGCACGTGCGTCCCCCGGTGCCGATGCGCGCCGAAAGCCTCAGTCCTCCAGGCGGAACCCGACCTCCAAGGTGACCTGGGTGTGCTGCGGCTCACCGTCCTGGATCCAGCCGCGGATCTCCTTGACCTCGAACCAGTCCAGGTTGCGGATCGTCTCGCTCGCTTTGTGGATCGCCCCACGGATGGCGTCGTCGACGCCTTCGCGGCTCGAGCCGACCAGTTCGACCTTCTTGTAGACGTTGGACACCGAGGGCTCCTCGTTCGCGTGATCGTCGTCAACGACGGTAGTGCGGTCCCGGGTGCGGCGGGACGCGTCAGAACTCGGCGCTCGTCCAGGGTGCCCGGTCGGTGGCGAGCAGACGGTCGAGCTCAGCGGCGACGCCCTCTCGTCGCGCCTCCAGGCGGCGGGCGGCGAGCAGCGCGGTCGCGGGCACGCCACCGAAGAGCAGGCACGCGACCGTCTCCACCGGCACCACGAGGTCCGGCTCGGCGGTGGTCGGCTCGCAGCTCGCGCCGTCCGGCCCGACCTCCAGCGACCAGCGTCCGTCGGCGTACCCGTCCGGATCGACCACCTGCAGGATGACCGAGCCGGCCATGGCGTAGGTGCGTGCCGTCACGATCCGGGGCAGGTCCAGGACCCGGACGTAGAGCGGCGGACCGGTGGAGGCTCGCAGGGCCATCGGGTCGGTGACCAGGTGCGGGAGCGCGTCATCGACCGGGCGCAGCCAGGTCCGCGTCTGCGCGGTGAGATCCAGGTCGCAGACGTGCTGCCACAACGCCGTCTCGGCTTCCGGGTCGGTAGCGACCAGTTCCGACAGCAGCACCGTGGCGGCCGGACCGTCACCTCCGTCGCCGTCCTTGACGCGGTACCGGGCGTAGCCGCGGCCCGGCACCTCGACGAGCCGCCGGGACGTCGCCCCGTCACGCCATCCCGGCGGGTCCACGACCACACCGAGTCGCCACGCGGCCGCGGTCGGGGCGACGCTGCCGCCACGCTGCTCGCGCATCCGGTCGTGGATGGTGGGCCACGCCGCGAGCGCCGCCTCCGGGGTGGTCTCCCGCACGAGCCGGACGTCGACCGGATCACGGAAACGCATCCGCCATCGGATGGTCCGGTAGGCGACGTGACGGGCGGCGATCCCGAACCCGAACCGTCCGTAGATCTCCGACTCGGAGGCGAACAGCGCCGCGAGCGGCTCCCCGCGGTCCCGTGCCTCGTCGAGGCAGGCCCGCATCATCGCGCGCAGCAACCCGCGTCGCCGCATCGTCTGCGCGACGCCGACGGTGGTCACCGCCGCGGTCGGCAGCCGGGTGCCGCCCGGCAAGCTGAGGTCGGTCTCGAACACGCCAAGGTTGGCGACGACCCGGTCCTCGTCGAGGACCCACCAGGCGCGGAAGTCCGCCGCGGCGACATCGGCGAGCGGCTGGACGTCGGCGTCCTCCTCACCCTCGTAGAAGTGCCGGCTGACCGCCCGCGCGAACCGCAGCAGGTCATCGTCCGGGACCCGGGTCGGGGGCGACGTGTCGCTCATCGAGGACCTCCATCCACCTATCGGCCGATCAGAACATCCCGCCGTGCCACGGGGCCAGGTCGGTGGCGAACAGCCGGTCGAGCATCGCCGCCGCTGCCAGGGAGGCGTCGACGCGTCCGGCGGCCACCAGTTGGGTGGTGCGGACTCCGCCGAGACAGACCGCGCCGAGGTCGGCGACGTCCAACCGGACCTCCACCGGGTCTTCGGTCCGGGCGCACGTCGCCGCCCCATCGCGCACCTCCAGGCGCCAACGGCCGGCGTTGTCCGGTCGGAAGCCATCGGTGAGGTCGAACACGACCGTCCCGTCCACGGCGTAGCTGCGCGCGGCCAGGGCCGTCGGGACGTCGACCAGCCGCAGCTCGAGCGGCCCGCCCGGCCGGTACCGCACACGCTCGGGGTCGACCAACATCGCGAACAGCGGATCGTCGACCGGCCGGCGGACCGCGAAGGTCGTGGCGGTCAGGTCGGTGTCGATCACGAACCGCCACAGGGCCGCGTGCGCGGCCGGGTCCAGGGCGACCAGTTCCTCGACCTCCACCCGGCCAGCGGGACCGTCCTCCGCCCAGTCGAGCGAGACGCGGTAGACCGCGAACCCACGGTCCGGCAGCCACGCACAACGCACCGGCCCGGCCTGTTCACGACGATGCGCCGGATCGGCGAGGATCCGTCCGCGCCACCAGCGGTCGTCGTAGGACAGCGAGCCCGGCCGGATCGCTCGGTGGGCCTCACGGATCGCCGGGAAGCGCTCAGCGGCGGCATCGAGGCTGAGCAGCTCCACCTCGTCGGCCGGGCCGTCGAGGTGGAGCGTGCTGGCGTCGCGACGCAGCTCCACGTTCACGGTGGGGGCCGCCGACCCGAAACCGAAACGGCCGTAGATCGGGCTCTCGGACGCCCACAGGGCTGCGAACGGCTCGCCACGTGCCTCCGCGTCGTCGAGCAGCCGCGTCATCATCCGCGTCAGCAGGCCGCGACGACGATGGTCGGCGCGGACGCTGACGAGCGTCACGCCCGCACACGGTGCCGTGGTCCCGCCGGGCAGCGACAGGTCGAAGGAGTAGGCGCCGGAGGTGCCCACCACCTCGCCGTCGGCGTCGGTCGCGGCCACGAGCCGGTCGAGTTCGAGGACGGCGCGCATGTCGGCGAGCCGGTCCTCGGTGAGCGTCGAGCCGAACACCTGGCCGAAGGCGTCAGCCCAGGCGGCCAGGCCCGCGTCGTCGACGCCGTCCAAGGTGACGGCATCGGGGTGGGAGGTGGCGACCATCGGGGACCTCGCGTGCGTACGTCGCTGGATGGCTGCGTGTGAGGACGTCCGGGCGGTGGGCCCTGCCGGCGGGCGGTGGGCCCTGCCGGCCGAGTGGCCAGCCTGAGGACGATAGTCCGCCAGGTGGGCGGGTCGCTGCCCGAGCGGCCACCATCCCCGCCTGCGCCGGGTCGCCCCCAGCCACGGCGATCAGCTGGTGACGGCGTCCGTCGGCGTCCGCAGCGGCGTCGCCGCGCCGCTCTCGGGGATGTGTCGGCGGACGAAGCCGCCGATCTCGCGCAGCGCGTCGCGCCCCTCCGGGATGCCGGGGAAGAGGTGGAAGATGTGCCACAGGCCGGGGAACCGGCCGACGGAGGCGTCGACCCCGTGCGCCCGGCAGGCGTCGACGAACCGGGTCGCGTCATCCAGGAGGATCTCGTCCCCACCGACGTGGATCAGCACCGGTGGCAGACCGGCCAGGTCGGCGTACAGCGGTGAGATCGCCGGATCGTCCAGGGCGGCATCACCGGCGTAGGCCTTGGCCGCCGGGACCACCAGCGGCGCCGGTAGCCACGGGTCACGCTCGGCCAGCTCCTCGATCGACGCCCCCGTTCCGGCCAGATCCGTCCACGGCGAGATACCGACGTAGCAGGCCGGCTGCGGCAGGCCCAGCTGCCGGGCGCGGACCAGCAGGGACGCCCCCAGTCCCCCGCCGGCGGAGTCGCCGGTGACCGCCAGCCGCGACGGGTGGATGCCCTGCTCCTCCAGGAGCCACCGGTAGGCGGCGAGGGCGTCATCGAGCGCGGCCGGGTAGGGGTGTTCCGGCGCGAGCCGGTAGTCGGGTAGCACGACCGCAGCGCGCGCCTGCTGGGAGAGCGCCGCCCCGAAGGCGGCGTGCGTCGTCGAGGAGCCGAGGCAGTACACCCCACCGTGCAGGTGCAACACCACCCGTTCCACGCGATCGAACGGGTCGTCGCCGTCCACCGGCTCGGCGCCATCCAGCTCGGCGGGAGCGTCCCGCGGTCCGCCGTCCGAGCCGAGGGCCGCAGCGGACACCACGAACCGTCCGGGCACCGGCATGGAGGTCGCCGAGGTGACGGTGACGTCGCGCCGCATCGGGGTCCGAGCCGTCAGCGACTCCATCGCCTCGCGCATCTGCAACGCGTACGCCTCGAGCTCCGCCGCCGGGGCGTCGGCGTCCGGCAACCCGCCAGCGCCGAGCTCGCGGACCGCGCGGACCGACGCGACGAAGATCGCCCGGACCAGACGGGCGCGCCACGACGCGGCCGGGTCGACCACGTTCGCGTCGGGTGGGGCGGACGTCACCTGCAGCCTCCTACGGCACCGTCGGCGGCACGCCGATCAGAGCTCGACGACGTGCAGCCAGTCGCGGTAGGCGTCGAGCTTGCCCCGGACCGCGTCGATGAACGTCGCCTGCACCGCCTCGGTCACGGGGCCGCGCTTGCCGATGTCGTAGCCGGCGACCTCTCGGACCGGGGTCAGTTCCGCCGCCGTCCCGGTGAGGAAGATCTCGTCGGCGAGGTAGAGGTCGGTGCGCGCGAGCGACGTCTCCACGACCTCGTAGCCGAGGTCCCGGGCGATCTGGATGACCGCGGCGCGCGTGATCCCGGCCAACGGGCCGTCCGAGAGCGGCGGGGTGAAGATGGTCCCGTCGCGGACCACGAAGATGTTCTCGCCCGTGCCTTCGGCGACGAACCCGTCCTCG
>SKNP01000400.1 GCA_007120485.1 Nitriliruptoraceae bacterium | reverse complement strand
TGGTGCCCCAGCTGCCCATGTAGGCGTACCGGCCGTGCGCGACCACGTCGCCGTTGAAGCCGTCGGTCGGTGCATGGCCGAGGACGTTGACCCCGAACGACTCGCTGTAGGCCCCGGCCTCGGCCGGATCGTCATGCTGACCTTGATCGCCTTTGCCGTCAGGATGGGCGGCGGCGCCGGTCGGCAGCATGGCGGTGACCAGGGCGATCATGGCCACCAAACTGAGGAAGACCTTCGGTCGATGCGGACGTCGTGCGTTCATCGCTCCTCCGATCGGTTGGCGGACCTCGTCGTGCCGTGCGTCGACGGCACGTTCGGGCACTCGTCCGGATCGGAGTGGCTCCCCGTGCGTCGGGTGGCCCCCGCTCCGATCCCGACCGATCCATAATGAGGGGGTTGCGCCCGGAAGTGTCGGTCGGTGCGCGGCCCGCACGGCGGCTGCATGCGACGCTCGACGCAGCGGGCCGAGCAGCCCCGCTACGTTGCCGCGCAGACCCCAGGAGAGGTGAACGACGTGGCCGACCTGCCCATGGCCGACCGGCACGACACCGTGCTTCCGCTCGCCGCGGAGGATGCCCGCCAAGCGCTCGCCCACGCCCTGGCAGCGGACCCGGAGGGCCGCAAGAGCGCGATCAGCGCGGTCGTGGCCGACCATCCCGACGTCATCGACGGCTGGACCCAGCTCGCGCCGTTCGGCCACGAGCCGATCGAGCGCTACGCCTACGCCCGCGTCGGCTACCACCGTGGTCTCGATGCGTTGCGCGCTGCGGGGTGGGGCGGCAGCAACTACGTCCGGTGGGAACACCCCAGCAACCGCCCGTTCCTGACGTGCCTGGTGCGCTTGCGGGCCGCGGCCGCGGAGATCGGTGAGGTGGCGGAGGTCCAGCGGCTCACGCAGCTGCTGTTCGACCTCGATCCCGACTGGGACGACGACAACGTCGCCTGACGCATCGCGGGGCTGATGCGGCTGGCGTCGTACACCAGACGCGTGAAGGGGGTGGACCGACGTGGCCGGGCGGATCGTCAAGGACGACATCGAGACGCTCCGCCAGCAGGCGGACATCGTCACGGTCGTCGGTGACTACACCACCCTCAAGCGGGCCGGGCGGTCCTTCAAGGGGCTGTGCCCGTTCCACAGCGAGCGCACGCCATCGTTCAACGTCACCCCCGAAGGCAACTTCTACACCTGTTTCGGGTGCGGCGAGTCCGGGGACATCTACGACTTCCTGATGCGCATCGAGGGACTGGAGTTCCCCGAGGCCGTCGAGCAGTTGGCCCGTCGCAGCGGGTTCACGTTGCGCTACGAGCAGATGTCCTCCCGGGAGCGTCGGGCGGTCGGGGAGCGCTCCCGCCTGGTGGCGGTCACCGCGGCGGCCCGCGATTACTTCACCCGGATGCTGTACGAGGAGGAAGGGCGCGTCGCCCGCGACTACCTCAAGTCGCGCGGTTTCGGCAAGGCGGAGGCCGACACCTTCGAGCTCGGGTTCGCGCCCAACCGCTGGGAGTCGCTGGCGCGGGCGCTCACCGCGGAGGGCATCGACGAACGCGACCTGGTCACCACCGGCCTGGCCGTCCGCAACGACCGCGGCGGCTTGCGCGACCGGTTCCGCGGCCGTTTGATCTTCCCGATCCACGACCCGGGTGGGGACGTGATCGGGTTCGGTGGCCGGATCCTCCCGGAGCTCGACTACGGCGACTTCGAGCCGCCCAAGTACCTCAACTCGGCCGAGACGCCGCTGTACAAGAAGAACCGTGTGCTCTACGGCGTTCGCCAGGCCCGTTCCGACATCGTGCGTGCCGAACAGGTGCTGGTGTGCGAGGGCTACACCGACGTGATGGCGCTGCACCAGGCCGGCTTCGCCAACGCGGTCGCGACCTGCGGGACCGCGGTCGGTGTGGAACACCTGCGCATGATCGCCCGCTACGCCAGCACGGTGGTGCTCGCCTTCGACGGTGACGCCGCCGGGGTCGCGGCAGCCGAACGGGCCTGGGACGCCGCGCTGGAGGTCGGCGACGGTGGCAAGGGCGCCGCGCTCGACCTCCGGGTGCTCGCGCTGCCGGAGACCCAGGATCCGGCGGACCTGGCCGCCGAGCTCGGCGCCGACGGGATGCGGGCCGCCGTCGCGGACGCGACCCCCGTCGTGCCGTTCGTGATCCGACACCGGCTGGCGACCGCCGACCTGTCGACGGAGGCCGGCCGTACGGCGGCGTTGCGCCACGCGCTCGAGGTGCTCGGCCGCGAACCGGACGCGGATCTACGTCGGGAGTGGGCCCGCACGGAGATCGCCGATCGGGTCGGCCTGTCGTACGGCTTCGTCGCCGCCAGCGCGGGTCGGCAGGGCATCGACCTCGACGTCCACGAGGGGGTCGCGCTGCGGACGGTCCGTTCCACGGCCGGTGACCGTGGTGCCGTCGGGGGTGATCGGGCGCGGTCCCGGGCGAAGCTGGAGCGCTCGGTGCTGCGAGCCGCGCTCCAGCAGCCTCACCTGCTGCCGGACGAGTGGCACGAGCTCACCGAGGACGATCTCACCCATCCGCGCGCCAAGGCGGTCTGGCGGGCCATCGACGGCGCTGGCGGTGCCGGGGTCGAGCTCACCGCGATCCTCGATCGCGCGGACGACGACGAGGTCAGGACCACGTTGCGGGAACTGGCGCTCGAGGACGATCCGGAGCTGGCCGACGACGGGTCGGCGGCGGCGGTGGTCGTCGGCCGGGTCCGACGGATGCTGGCCGACCGCATCGAAGCCGAGGAGACCCGGTTGCGTGCCACCTTGGCCGAGCTCAACCACGCGACCGACCGCGACCGGATGCTGGAGATCCAGCGCGAACTCGGGGAGCTCAACCGGCGTCGACGCGAACTGACCGGCAGCCTGGAGGGGTGACGGTCGCACCGGCCGCGGGGGCAGCGACCGGGGCGTGCGCGCACCGGAGGTGGTGTCCGACCGGGGCCGCACCGACGGGAGCGCGCACCCTCAGGTGCGCCGACCTAGGTGAGCGGAGCGCGTGCGTCTCGTGCGCGTACCCGCCCGCGACGTCGTGAGCCGCCCAGGTCGCCCGTCGAGCACGTAGCCTGGGCGCTCGCGACCGACGTGCGCGGATCGGGGTCGTGGCCCCGATCGGGAGGTCGGGATCGCGAACGAGGAGGGTTGCCGCCGTGGGGACCGGACGTGGGGCCGCGGAAACCGCTGGTGCCCGTCCTGATGTGCTCGGTGACGCCACCGATGAGGCGGCCCGCGGGACCGAGGCGACGGGCCCCGCCGAGCCTGTTGTCACCAGCGAGCCCAGCGGTGCGGTGATCGACCTCACCGCGCCCCGGGGCGGCGACGACGTCCTTGCGGTCGACGACCTGTTGGCCGCCGGGTCCGCTCGCGGGTTCGTGACCACGCGCGAGATCGCCACGGTGGTGGCCGACGCGGGGTTGCACGGCGAGGTGGTGGCGGCGGTCACGCAGCGGCTCCGCCGAGCCGAGATCACGATCGTCGACGACCGCGATGCCCACGGTGTGGCGGGGCCCGCGGTCGACGGCACGGCGGCGGTGGACGCTGTCCGGCTCTACCTCAACGAGATCGGGCGCGTCGACCTGCTCACCCCCGAGTCGGAGGTCGACCTCGCCAAGCGCGTGGAGGCTGGCACCGCCGCGGCCGCCGTCCTCGACTCGATGGATGAGCTCGGCCCGGAAGCTCGCGCCCGGTTGCGCCGGATCGAGCGGTACGGGCAGACCGCCAAGCAAGCCCTGATCGAGGCGAACCTCCGACTGGTGGTCTCCATCGCCAAGCGCTACCTGGGGCGGGGGCTGCTGCTGCCTGACCTGATCCAGGAGGGCAACCTCGGGCTGATGCGCGCGGTCGACAAGTTCGACTACACGCGGGGCTACAAGTTCTCCACCTACGCCACGTGGTGGATCCGGCAGATGATCAGCCGGTCGATCGCCGACCAGTCGCGGACGATCCGCATCCCGGTGCACCTGGTGGAGACGATGAACCGCATCAAGCGGGTGGAGCGGTCGTTGGTCCAGCGACTGGGGCGCGAGCCGACGATGGAGGAGTTGGCGGCGGCGGTCGAGCTCTCGGTCGAGAAGCTCGAGGAGTTCCGGGAGCTGTCGGTGGATCCGACGTCCCTGGACGCACCGGTCGGTGAGGACGGGGACGGCTCGATGGGCGAGCTCATCGAGGACCAGAACGCCACCGTGCCGGTCGAGGCGGCCGCCCGGGGGTTGTTGCGCCAGCAGCTGACCGCGGTCCTCGACGAGCTCAAACCTCGCGAGCGGACGGTGATCGAGCGGCGGTTCGGGCTGCTCGATGCGCAACCGCACACGCTCGAGCAGGTCGGGAGCGAGTTGGGTCTGACGCGGGAGCGCATCCGCCAGATCGAAGCGAAGGCCCTGGCCAAGCTGCGCCATCCGTCCCACTCGCGGGCGCTCGAGGGCTACCTGGATACGTGAGCGTCGATGTCACACCCCCCTCGTACGGTGTGACCATGGACGAACACCAGCACCCAACGCCCTCCGAGCAGCCGCTGCTCCCGTTCGACGCGCCGTCGGACGAGGGCCGTGCCGCTCAGGCCCCTGCCGTCCCGGACGCGGAGGCCCCAGAGGGCGCGCCTGAGCCCTCCGATGCGCC
>SKNP01000476.1 GCA_007120485.1 Nitriliruptoraceae bacterium | reverse complement strand
TGGCCGCTGACAACGTGCCGCGGCGACTCGCCACGACCTGATCGGAGTCTAGATGGCCACCACGACCGTCCGGCGACGTGTCCCACTGCAGCCCGACCGTGCGGCGGAGTTGATCGCCGACTTCACGACGAGCGAGCGCTGGGATCCCGCGATCACCAACGCGCATCGGCTCGATGAGGGCCGAGCCCTGAAGGTCGGAGCGCGCTTCCGGGTCGATTACCGGGTCGGCATGGTGACCTTGCCGCTCGTCTACGAGCTGACCGTGTACGAACCGGGGGCGCACGTCGTGCTCGAGAGCCTCGGCCGACTGCACCATGGCCGCGACGATGTTCGCTTCGAGCCCGCCGACGATGGCAGCACGCTGGTCGAGTGGCGCGCGACCTTCGGTCTGCGCGGGCCCGGCCGGCTGCTCGACCCGGCCCTCGGTGTCGGCTTCCGTCGCGTCGCGGCGAAAGCCGGCGACAGCCTCGAAACCTTCCTCACGGAGGCCGCAGAGGAGCAGGCTGGCTCCTAAGCCCGGGGCCACCGGCGCTCGGGAGACCAGCGGACCGTGTCAGCCTCGCCGGGAAGCTGGTGTCGAACGGTTCCAGCCGGGCGCGAAGGCCCGCATGGCTCCGCGGGATCTGGGAACCGTCCCCGTTGGTCCGGGACGTAGACACGGATGTCGACCACCGCGTCCCGCGGCAGCGGCCCGTAGATGTGCGGGAACTCCTCACCCGTCTCGTAGCAGTCCTCCCACCTCACCGGTACCTCGAGGTGGCCCGGATCGATCTCGACGAGCAGGAGATCGGTCCGACCAGCGAACAACGCCGCGGCAACCCGCGGGACCTGCTCTGCGGCAGAGCAGTGGATGAATCCTTCCGCCTGGAGCGAGGCTGAGGCATACGGTTCGGCAGCCTGTTCCCAGTCCCGGGCGGGGACGATGTGGTAGATCGCGGCTTCCATCGCGCTCCTCTCGGATCGCCAGACCGGCTTGATGCTGCCACAGCCCTGCACGATGCATCGAACCGTTCCACCCTCCGGAGGAGAGCCGCCAACCCAGCATCGACCGACACTTCCATCGGTCGGCACCAGCGGGCCGAGGAGATGAAGGGAACCGTCGATGGCGCACTTCGAACCGGTGGGTAACGCCCGGTGCTGCCTCCCCCGAACCGACATCGTCGCGACCTACCTCGCCGGCGCGACCGGAGCCCGGAGACCTCGCGGACCCCTCACGGCTGACGCGGCAAGCAGCTGCCGTCATCCTCGCAGTGATCGCGGGCGGCGGTCGGCTGCGGTGACCCCCTGCACAGAACCGAAGCGCGGCAGGTTCTCCGTCCTCGTTGAGCACACCTCCTACGTCGCACACCCTGTGGTGTACGATAGTGTCCGAGCTTGGGGGGTGGCATGTCGCGGACGCGAACCAACATCGAACTCGACGACGATGTCGTCGAGACGGCGATGCGACTCTATGGAACCCGGAGCAAGAAGGAGACGGTCGATCTCGCGTTGCGTCGGCTCGTCGGAGCACGGCTTGGCACCGACGAGGCGCTCGCCCTCGAGGGTTCCGGGTGGGAGGGTGACCTCGACCGGATGCGTGATGACGCACCTCCGGACCCCGCGTGACGGTCCTGGTCGATACCTCTGCTTGGGTCGAGTACCTCCGCGGCACGGGCAGCCCCCACAACAGCTGGATCCGTGAGGCCATCCGCGCGGAGGCACCGCTGGGGTGGACCGAGCCGATCCTCTACGAGCTCACCGCCGGTGCCGGCCGCCCGCGACGGGTCGAGGAACTGCGTGCCCTGCTCCTGCGCGGACCGATGGTCGCCGTGGATGGGCTACAGGACTGGGAAGACGCCGCGCAGCTGTACCGGACTGCCCGCTCGAAGGGACTCACGGTTCGTTCCAGTATCGACTGCCTCATCGCCGCGGTGGCGCTTCGAACGGGCAGCCCCGTGCTCGCGCTGGATCGGGACTTCGACGCCCTAGCTCAAGTGTCCGACCTCGTTCTCAAGCACCCGCAGCCGTGATCGCCATGCGGCATGCGTCGGTGTTCGTAGGCGGGATGCTCGTGGGTGGTCTGGGTCCGGTGTGACTCCAGCCGTGATGGGCCGTGGTGCCTTCGCAGAGAGCCGTTCCGGTCCCGGGCGCCCGTGAGGCACGTCGAAGCCGGCCTCGTGACTCGCCAAGGAGCTTGACCGCCAGTCCCGTGGCAGTCCTGTCCGAAGCCGTGTCGTCCCTCGCCAGCAAGCAAGGAGACGAACATGAACACGGTGCCACACGACGAGCGTCTGGTCACTCCCGGGGTCGACACCCATGCCGACATCCACGTCGTGGTCGCCCTCGACCACCTCGATGGGATGCTGGGCGCGATCGAGATCCCGACCACGCGGGCCGGGTTCGCGCAGCTGCTGGAGTGGGCGTGCGAGTTCGGGGTGATCGATCGGGTCGGGATCGAAGGGACCGGCCCGTACGGGGCCGGGCTGTTTCGCTGGCGACCGCGACCATGCCTCGAGCGCCCGTCCGGTCCGGCTGTGGCGTCGGGTCACCCCCCGGAGACCGCCGGGAGCACCAGCACCTCCGCGCCAGGGTGCAGCGGTCGAGCCAGCGCCGCCTCGCCACGTGCCGGCTCACCGTCGACGAACAGGTGGACGTGCGGACGGACCGTGCCGGTCTCGTCACGGATCGAGCGTCCGACCCGCGGCAGGCGCTCGGCGACGACGTCCAGCAGGTCCGGCAGCGTGGCGCGATCCTCCAGTGCCACCTCGATGCGGTTGGGACCGTCGGCACGCTGCGCGAGCGCGCCGTGGAACCGGACGTGGACGTCCATCGATCAGCTGATCGCGGCGGCACGGACGCTGAGCACGTCCGGCAGGTGCCGCGCGACCGTGGTCCAGTGCTCGCCTTCGTCGGAACTGGCGAACACGTGGCCGTCGCGGGTTCCGACGTACACCCCGGCGGTGTCGTGGTCGTCCGTGCACATCGCGTCGCGCAGCACGCCGGCGTGGTACGGCTCCTCGGGCAGGCCCTTGGCGCACTCCTGCCAGCTCGCGCCCGCATCCTCGGTGCGGTAGATCGCGCACCGGCCCTGCGGCGGGGTACGCGATTCGTAGGTGACCGGGAACACGTAGGCCGTCCCGGACCGGTGCGGGTGGGCGACGACCGGGAACCCGAAGTCAGCGGGGAGCTGCGCGCCGACGTCGCTCCAGTAGGCGCCGTCGTCGTCGCTGCGGTACACACCGCCGTGGTGCTGCATCATCAGATGGGTCGGGTCGCCGGCGTCGCGGGCGACCCGGTGCACGCAGTAGCCGTACGGCGGTGGTGGCTCCGGCATGTAGTCGACCGCGATGCCGTGGTTGGACGGCGCCCAGGTCTCACCACCGTCCTGCGTTCGGTAGACCCCGCCGGTGGACATCGCCACGTTCATGCGGTGGTCGTCGGTCGGGTGCGGCAGGATCGTGTGCAGCGCTTTGCCACCCCCGCCCGGCTCCCAGTGCGGCCGGTCCGGGTTGTCCCACAGGCCGCGGACCAGTTCGAACGACGCACCGTGGTCCTCCGAGCGCCACAGGGCCGACGGTTCGGATCCGGCCCAGACCACGCCGTCGCGCTCCGAGGTGTCGGGGACGATCTGCCAGACCGTGTGGAGCGCCTCGCCGGTGTCCTCCGGGAACACCACCGGGCGCTGCTCCGGGTCGTTCCAGGTCCCGCCCAGGTCGTCGGAGCGCACCAGGAACGGACCCCAGTGCCATCCGAACCCGCCCATCAGCAGCCGCGGGGTCGACCGGCGGGTGTCGATGGCGGTGGCCGTGATCTCCTCACCGGGCAAGTGGGGTCCGTCCACCTCCCACCTCGCGCGGTCGCCGTTGGAGCGCGCGAGCCACAGGCCCTTGCGCGTCCCGATCATCAGCAACGTGTCTCCCATGGCAGCCCTCCCAGCGCCGTGCGGTGGCGCATCATCGTCAGGATGGACACGAACGGGAGCGGAGAACCATCGCTCGACCGTCCCGCGCGCGTTCGGCGTGTCGGGCAGCGCGCTGGGAGCCCAGCCGGCGGACCGGCCGGCTCAGGCGCCCGGCACCGTCGCCAGCGTCAGCGGTCGGGCCAGCGGCACCCCGGGGCGGTAGGCCAGATGCAGGTGGCTCGGGGCGTCCAGCACGGTCAGGTCGGCGCGAGCCCCGACACCGAGGTGGCCGACGTCCGAACGGCGCAGGCTGGCTGCGCCACCGGCCGTCGCCGCCCAGACCGCCTCCGACGGGCTCAGCCCGCACTCACGGACCGCGAGGGCGATCACGAACGGCACCGACGAGGTGTAGGAGGTGCCCGGGTTGCAGTCGGAGGCCAACGCCACCGTCGCGCCGGCGTCGACCAGCCGCCGGCCGTCGGGGTAGACGGGGGAGCGGGTACAGAAGTCCGCGCCTGGCACCAGGGTCGCGACGGTCCGCGATGACGCCAACGCGTCCACATCCCGCTCGCTCAGGTGGGTGCAGTGGTCGGCCGATGCCGCGTCGAGCTCCACCGCGAGCTGCACGCCCGGCCCCAGGCCCAGCTGGTTGGCGTGCACCCGCGCGCCGAGTCCCCGCGCCTGGCCGGCCGCGAGGATCGTCCGTGCCTGGTCGGCGTCGAACGCGCCGTCCTCCACG
>SKNP01000332.1 GCA_007120485.1 Nitriliruptoraceae bacterium | reverse complement strand
TCGAGGAACCGCTCCTGCACGAGCAGATGACGGAGGAGCTCGATCGCGCCGCCGATCTGCTGGCGGCGATCCGCGCACGCTGACCTCACGCACGACGCAACCCGGTGGGCGCCGGCACTCCGGCGCCCACCGGGTCGAGCATCTGGTGCCGATCGGGCGACCCAGCCGCTCACCGAGCCGACACCCCGACCGATCAGCGTTCCGGTGCCGCCGCCTTGGCGTCCTCGACGGCTCGGGTGGTCAGCCGTCGTCCGGCGACGACCACCAGCAGCACGTGCACCACCGCCGCAGCGACGAACGGTGCCCGCAGCCCGGCGTCACGGGAGATCTGCTGCTCGACGAGCGTGACCAGCCCGCCCCCGAGCAGGGTCCCGAGCGGCATCACGCCCCAACCGAAGAACCGGTAGACGCTGTTGACGCGACCGAGGATCTCGTCGGGGATCATCGTCTGGCGCAGCGACACGGTCACCACGTTCCACACGATCGCGGTGAAGCTGCCGGCCACCATGCAGGCACCGACCACCCAGGCGTTCGAGGTGGTCGCGATGATCAGCCCGGTAGCGATCGGGACGACCATCGTCAGCAGCATCGACGGACCGGACCCGATCCGCTTCGCCAACGTCGGCCCGGCCAGGCTGCCCGCCAACCCGCCGATGCCGCCAGCCACCATCAGCAGGCCGAACCCGACGCTGCCCAGCGCCAGGATCTCCTGCGCGAACAGCACGATCGTGGCCATCGTGGCCGCACCGACGCCGTTGAGCACCGCCAACGCCAGCGCGAGCGTCCGCAGCAGGCGATGGCTCCACAGCCAGACCAAGCCCTCCCGGATCTGTGTTCGCATCGCGACGCGCGGCGCCGGTGCCGCGGGGATCTGACCGGTGGGCGCGACCTCAGCGGCCGGGCCCGCGCCAGGGTCGCGACCGAACCGGCCCGGGATCAGCGCGATCAACCCGGCCGAGATCGCCGCGGTCACCGCATCGATCGCGAACGGCAGGGACAGGGCCACGCCGATCAAGGCGCCAGCGACCGGCCTCGACACGAAGTCGGCGATGACCATCTGCGCACCCATGATGTTGCCGTTGGCCCGCTCCAAGCGATCGCGAGGGACGATCGCCGGCAGCAGCGCCTGCGAGGTGTTGTCGAACAGCACCTCGCACATGCCCAACACGAAGGCGGCGAGGTAGAGCAGCGGCAGGCTCATCACGTCGGCGGCCACCGCGACCGCGGCGCCGCCGGCGACCAGCGCACGGACGCTGTTGGCCCCGACCATCAGGCGCCGGCGGTCCAGACGGTCACCCAGCACCCCCGCCTGCAGGCTGAACACCAGCCACGGCAGCCGGGTCGCCAGCGCCACCCCGGCGATCGCCAGCGCATCGCGGGTCAGCAGCGACGCGAGCCACGGGAACGCCAGCGACGCCAGCCCATCACCGAGGTTCGAGGACGCCACCGCGCCCCAGAGCTTCCAGAACCGCCCGTCCAACCCGGCGGTCCGTCGGGCCCACCACGATGTGCCCGGCTCCCCGGCGGCACCCTCCTGCCCCACCTGCCCCTCCTCGGCGCTCGTCGGCCCTCGTCCGAGCGGACCGACCACCTGCGCCGCCCCTCACCCGGATGGGCGGACCTCCTGCCCTGCCTCCGGGCGGACGTACGTCCTGCCCTGACCTTCACGCGGGTGGATCGACGGCCCGCCCCGACCTTCACCCGGGCGGTTGGACCTCCTGCTTGTACTCGAGTCGCCGCTGCTGCTCCACCTGGAGGCGCAACGCCGTCCGCTGGCTGCGTCGCAGACGTCGCTGCTCGCGGCGACGCTTCCACCACGCCCACATCTGCTCGAACTTGCGTCGGACCCAGGTGTGCACGTCACGGGCCCAGTCGTACTCGCGTGCCAGCAACGCGAGGCCGGCCAGGAAGGTCAGCGCGCCGGGCCCGGGGAAGAACGGCGACGCGAACACGGCGCTGATGAGGATCACCAGGACGCCCACCACGGTCACGATCACCCGTCGCAGATGCCCGCGGAGGTCCCGCTGCACCGGCGGCAACGGGATCGGTCCGGTCGTGTCCTTGTCGGTCGCCTCCGACGACGTCGCGACCACCGACGACCGGTGCAGGCACTCCATGACCTCGTTGGCCTTGCGTGTCTGCCCGGCGGTGGTCAGCGGCAGCCGCAGGTCCAGGCGTTCGTCCACCGACCCGAGCGTCACGTCCGCCGAACCGCTGGCCGGTGTCGTCAGATCCCAGCCCGTCAACTCGGCCCAGGAGACCAGCACCGGTGGGTGCTCGATCGACCCGATGTGGAGCAGACACCGCCGCTCGGTGACGAACAGCAGGCCGGACCGATCCCCGTCTCCGACGACGTGGGTCCATGCCTGGATGGGTTCGTCCGCGTCGAGGAGGGAGCGGAAGGGACCCAGCACCATCCGCTCGCGCAGGTTGCAGATCCCTCGACGGAGCATGGACGGAGCATACGGGGAGCCCGGTCTGAACTCGACCGTTCCGACGGCCATCCGGTCAGGTGGCCGGCCGCGTCACCGCCGAGGTCCCCGGCCGGCCGCGTCACCGCCGAGGTCCCAGCCGACCCCGTCACCGCCGAGGTCCCAGCCGACCCCGTCACCGCCGAGGTCCCGGCCAGCCGATGGTCAGGGCCCCAGCGGCCGCTCGTCGCTCTGCGCCACGATCCGACCGTCGGCGTCGAACGCGATGACGCTCCAACTCATCCCGTCGAGCACCTGCGGGGTGACCGCCGAGCCGTCCTCGGGGCTGCGCGTGAAGCCGCCGAAGACCACCTGGTCGTCGGTGCCCGTCCATCTCCAGAACGCCCGACCATCGGGGCCGTAGACGGTCAACCGGTAGCGCTCCGCGTCGGTGACGGCGGCCCAGTCCAGCTGCGGCCAGGCCCCCTCACCCGACACCGGCGTGTGGAGCTCGATCGCTGCCGCGTCCGGGACGGGCAAGCGGGGAGGCTGCTCCTGCTCGGAAGCGGACGGTGCCGTCTCACCGTCGCCGTCCGCATCGTCGGGTTCCGCGTCGTCCTCGACCGCCGCGTCCTTCGGCTCCACCTCGTCGTCGACCGCCGCGTCGCGGTCCTCGGTGGGCTCCGACGTCGACGCGTCGTCGTCACAGGCGACGAGCACGAGCAGGGCCGCCAGCAGGGGCGCAAGCGTGCGGACGTGCGCCCGACCGCGACGCCTCCGCTGGCGTGAGGCCGCAGAGGAGATGACCACACCGACGCGGTCGGTGGGCTCGGTTCGCTCGCGTGACATCAGTCCTCCACCTCGTCGTCGGAGGCGGTCAGGTGGGTGGCCGCGTCCTCGGGCGGTAGATCGGTCCCCAACACCGAGAGGGTCAGGCCGAGGTCCGCACCGACCATCAGCAGCAGCAGGACGTCGTCGGTCGGGGGCAGGCACGGGGAGTCGGTGGTGCAGCTGCCGCCGCTGGGCGACTCGCGGCCATCGGTGACCGCCACCTCGTCGAGCACCGCCGATCCTGCGGCGGCGAGCTGCTCCTCGAGTTCCGCCGCCACGTCCGGCCGCACCGCACCCTCGCCGACACCGCCCATCCACAGCAGGATGTCCGCGGCCGAGTAGATGTCCTCGGCGGTCAGACTCGGGTGGACCTCCAGCACCCAGCTGAGGACCTCCTGGACCAGCGCGGTCAGCAGGAACTCGTAGGCACCGAGGTCCTGCCCGAACAGGCACAGGTCGTCGCGGTCCGCCTCGGCCATGGCCAACTCGAGGTCGACGGCGCGGTTGACCAGCTCGTTCGCGCGGTCAGCGATCGGCCGTGGGAACGGGCCTTCATCGGGCACGTCGATCGTCCCAGCGCGGACCTCGTCCGACCAGTCGTTGTAGGTGTTGAGCAGCGACTCGGCCTCCTCGAGCAGCGCCGGGTCGGGGTCCTCTCCCTGGTGGACGGCGACGAAGCTGCCGTCGAGGTCCGACGACCAGCCACCGACGTCGGCGATCACGTCCTCGAAGCTCTGCTCCCACGTCCCGAGCACGCGGTTGCAGTCGACGTCGGTGACCTCGACCCCGAACGGACCGAGGTCGATGGGGTCCTCGGAGACCTCCGTGTGGCCGCCGATCGTGGTCGTCCACGTGGTGCCGACCCGACCACCGAGGTGGAGGCGCTCGTCGTCACCCTCGACCGGTCCGCTGCCCTGGAACACGTTGCTGATCGTGCCGCCCTCGATCGTGCCGCTGGCCGACCCCTGCATCGTCCACTCACCGGCGGCGACGTCGTCGACGACCTCGAACCCCACGGTCCCATCGATCAAGGTGTGCATGTTGATCTGGGGGTTGGAGCGCGAGACCGGGCCGGTCGCCTGGTAGGACCCCAACCACTCCCCATCGCGGAACGGGGCGCTCTCCAGTGCCTCGTCGGGTGGCGCCTCGGTGACGTCGTCGTCGGCCCCGGCTGCCGAGCCACCGGGAGGCGCGCCGGTCAGGATGAGGGCGACGGCCAGCACCGCCGCGCCCGTCCGCCCGACACCGACCCACGAGCCCCGGGTCACCCGCTGGACTGCCATGTGCGCTCCGCCCCTCGATCCGATGGCCACGCACCCCGCGTGACCGATCCGGTAGCCACGCGCCCCGCGTGACCGATCCGGTAGCCACGCGCCCCGC
>SKNP01000397.1 GCA_007120485.1 Nitriliruptoraceae bacterium | reverse complement strand
GTCGGTCGGCGTCCCCGGCCGGTCATGGGCTGGTCGGGGGTCGAGGCCGCTCAGTCGCCGGCCGCCGGCCGATCCTGGGCCGCGCCGCGTTCACGGGCGGCTTCGGCGCGGTAGGCGTCGTGGAGCCGTCGCCAGATCGGTCCGGGCGTGCCGTCACCGATCGGTACGTCGTCGACGGCGACCAGCGGCACCACCCCACGTCCCGCTGAGGTCAGCATCGCCTCGTCCGCCTCCAGCAGGACGGGGCGAGCCAGGGCACGCCGCTCGACCGTCAGGCCGAGGGACGGTGCGAGTTCCAGCACCACGTCGAGGGTGACCCCGGGCAGGAGCCCGAGGTCGGCCGGTGGGGACCAAAGCTGCCCGTCGACGACCGCAACGATGTTGGCGGTGGCCGCTTCCAGCACGTGGTCGTCGTCGCCGACCCACAGCGCCTGGTCCGCGCCGCGTTCCCGCGCTTCGCGCACGGCGAGCAGTGCCGGCAGGCTGGACACCGACTTGATGTGGGGGTGCGGTCGGGCGCCCGGCACCGTCACCGCCGTGACGGGTGGGGGCAAGGTGCCGGCGGCGTGGGCCAACGGGTGCCACGTGGCCACGATCGTCGGGGTGCCGATGGGCGTGCCGGGTACCGGCAGGGCCGGGTCCATCTCGCCCGCGGAGATCGTCAGGCGCACGACCCCGTCCGTGCCGGGTCGCTGCCGTCGGTTGGCCGCGGCCACCTCGGCGACCGCTTGACGCAGCGTCGAGACGTCGATGGTGAGCCCGAGGGCCGCCGCACCACGTCGCGCTCGTTCCACGTGCTGATCGAGGCGGAACGCGTGGCCGTCGTCGACGCGGAGGGTCTCGTACACCCCTTCGCCGCTGCGGAACGCCCGGTCGTACACCGACACGCGCGCCTGCTCGGCGGGGAGCACCTGCCCGTCGAGCCATACCAGCGGTGAGGGTGTCGTCATCGTCGGCTCCGCGGGCTCGGGGACGTAGGGACGCGTGTGGTCCGTTCGGACGCCGGGGCGGCGACCGGGTCGTGAGCGGCGATCCGCGTGCCCTGCACCGCACGCAGGAACGCGGCTGCCTTGTCGAGGGACTCGGCATGCTCCTCGGCCGGGTCGGAATCGGCGACGACGCCGCCGCCGGCGCCGTAGTCGACCCGGCCGTCCGGCTGGCGGGTCGCCGTACGGATCGCCACCGAGAGGTGGGCCGCGCCAGGTCCGAGGAACCCGATGGCTCCGCAGTACCAGCCGCGACGGACCGTCTCGAGCCGTTCGATCTGCTCCATCGCCGCCACCTTGGGTGCGCCGGTGATGGACCCGCAGGGGAAGGTGGCCCGCAGCAACTCGCCGTACCCGGTCGCCGGTGGCAGCCGGCCGGCGACGGTCGAGGTCAGGTGCCAGACGGTCGGGTGCGCCTCGAGCGCCGTCAACTCCTCCACGCGGACCGTCCCCGTCCGGCAGACCCGTCCGAGGTCGTTGCGCTGCAGGTCGACGATCATGACGTTCTCGGCTCGGTCCTTGGCCGCCGTGACCAGGTCGTCGGCCAGCGCGGCGTCCACCCGCGCGTCGTCGCTGCGCGGTCGCGTGCCCTTGATCGGGCGCGTGAGCACCCGGTCGCCGTCGACCTGCAGGAAGGTCTCGGGGGAGATCGACGCGACCCCGGTGTCGGGGAACGCGGCCCCGAACGGGGACGGAGACGCCGCCCGCAGCGCCCGGTACAACCGGTGGACGTCGCCGAGGAACCGCGCCGTCAATCGCTGCGTGACGTTGACCTGGAAGACATCGCCGGCGGCGATCGCCGCTCGTGCCGCCGCGACCGCGTCGAGGTAGGCGTCGCGGGCCAGGCTGGTCTCGACCACCTGCGGGGACGTCGAGGTGGGGGTGGTCGCCCGGCGCCGTGGGCCGGCAACGATCCGGTCCAGGACGTCCGCGATGCGACGGGACGGCGGACGTGTCGCCGGGGCGGGGGTCCAAGCGACCACGCTCGCCTGGCCGCGATCGGGCGGCACCGCCACCACCGTGGCCGCCACCCGGAGCGAGAGGTGCGGCTGGTCGCGGTCGGTTGCGGCGTGGGACGGCAAGCGCTCCACACGTCGCGCGAGGTCGTAGCTGAAGCAGCCGAGCAGCCCGCCGGGGAACGGCGGCAACCCTGGATCGACCGCGACGTCCGGCCCGATGGCCAACCGGTGTGCGACCCGGTCGACCGCGTCGAACGGGTCGGAACCCAGGTCGATCGGGCCGTTCGCTTCGTCCAGCAGCCAGCTGCGGCGCCCGTCGTCGACGATCCGAGGACCGTCGTGGGGTACCACGTAGCTCCATCCGTCACCGGTGGCCGTCTCGAGCACGTCGCAGGGGGAGAGGATCGCACCGAGCGCGTCCAGGTCGACCGATCCGTCGGCACCGCGAGGGGGGTCCGGGATCGGTCGGTGCACCGCGTCGGGTTCGCCCCGGTCGGCTGTGGTCATCGTCAGGACGGGCCGGGCACGCCGTACTTGGTGCGGAAGGCGTCCGCGTCGAAGGTCTCGAGATCCTCCTCGACCTCGGCCTGGAACCCCTCGGCCTGCGCGGGGTCGCTGAAGGTCCGAGCCCAGATCAGCCCACCGGTCGACGCGTCCTGGAGCTGGACGTCGATCAGTTGTCCAGCGTCGTACGCGCCGCGGCGGCGGGTCAGGACACGGAACTGTGACCGGGCGCTCGCGCCTTCCGGCAGGGTGGTCACGGCGGGGCTCCTGAGCCAGGGGACCAGTGGTCCTCGAAGGGACGTCGCCTGAACGTAGCCGGCGCCCCCCGGGTGTGGCGGTGGGGGCCGGAGGTAGGCTGCTCGCCGATCCGCCGACGCGGATCGTCGACGAGCATGAGGGGACCAACGGTGCAGGTCTACACCAAGACCGGTGACGATGGCACCACCGGCCTGCTGTACGGCGGACGGGTCGACAAGCACGACCTGCGCACGTCCGCCTACGGCACCGTCGACGAGACCTGCTCCGCCCTCGGGCTGGCGCGCGTGGAGCTCGACGGACACCTCCACGACGAGGTGTTGCGGATCCAGCGGGAGCTGTTCGTCGTCGGCGCGCAGCTGGCCACCCTCGTCGAACACTGGGACCGGCTGCAGGTCGGGGTCAGCTGCGTGGACGCGGCGATGGTCGATGCGCTGGATGCCCGCATCGATGCCTGCGTGGAGCGGCATCCGTTGCCGCAGCACTTCGTGGTGCCGGGAGGGACGCGGGCGGCAGCCGCGCTCGACCTCGCTCGGACCGTCTGCCGCCGGGCGGAACGCGACGTCGTGGGGATGGAGCGCGCTGGACTGCTCCCTGACGACGCACCGTTGCGCTACCTCAACCGGTGCGCGGACCTGCTGTACGTGCTCGCACGCGAAGCCGAAGGCTCCCACCTGCCGTCACGCGAGGATCCAGCAGGTGCCTGAGGTCCGCGACGACCTCGGCCGTCGCCTCGAGCTAGCGGCGTCGCCGCGACGCATCGTCTCGCTCGTCCCGAACCTCTCGGAGACGCTGTGGTGGTGGCACCTCGCGGATCGCGTGGTCGGGTTGACCGACTTCTGCGTCGCGCCTCCGGGCGCGTTCGAGCACGGCGTGCGGGTCCGTGGCACGAAGAACCCCGACGTGGACCGGATCATCTCGCTCGCACCGGACCTGGTGGTCGCCAGCGAGGAGGAGAACCGCGAGCTCGACGTCCGACGGCTGACTGACGCCGGGGTCGCGGTGTACGTCACCCGGGTGCGGTCGTTGGCGGATGCCGCGGCGTCGTTGGCCGGGCTCGGCCGTGCGGTCGGGCAACCGGGGTTGGCCGACGGGACCGAGCAGGCCATCCGGCGTGCGCTCGACCAGGCCCGTCCACCGGCCGATCCGATCGCGGCCGTCTGTCCGATCTGGCGCGACGGTGACCGCCGTGGCGCTGCGGAGACCTGGTGGCTGATCGGCGGTGACACCTTCGCGGGGGACCTGCTGGCGACCTGCGGCTTCGTCCCGGCGCTGCCGTCGTTGGCCGAGGCGCGCTACCCGCGCTACCGCCGCGACGAGCTCGAGGACGCACGACCCGCGGCGGTGCTGCTGCCCGACGAGCCGTACCGCTTCACCGCGTCGGACGCCGAGGTGTTCGCGTCCTGGCCGGCCCGGGTGCGCCACCTCGACGGCACCGCCCTGTCCTGGTGGGGGCCTCGCACGCCGCACGCCGTCGGAGACCTCGTGCGCCTCGCGCGCCAGCTGGCTCGACCACGGCGGTGCGGCCGGTCGCGGTCCGACCGTGCGGCGTAGGAGGCGATCGAGGTGGGACGACGCTCAGGGCAACGCGACCTCGTCGCCTTCCACGACGATGCCCGCGCCGCACGGCGGACGATGGTGCGGCTCTCGCGCGCCGGGATCGACGGTGGGGCGATCGAACTGCTCGGTCGTTCGGTCGTCGTCACCGCAGGCCGTCACGGCGATCGGCAGACCGATCTGGGGTCGAGCCTGGCGCTCGGTGGCCTCGTGCTTCGCGGGTTCGCCTGGGGCGCGGTGCCGGGTGCGGTCTTCGGGGCCGTCCTGCTCGCGGTGGTCGCTTCGACGGAGACCAACGTGGTGCTCGCTGGCGCCGGTGGCGGAGCGTTCTTCGGTGGAGCGGTCGGTGCGCTGACCGGGTTGCTCACCGCCCCGACGATGGTCGCGTCCTGGGAGCGGACGTTCTCGCCGATGGTGCCGGGCGCGATCGCGGTCGGGGTCCGGGTCGAGGACGGTCCGACGGGGGCACGCGTCCGCCGGGTGCTGCAAGGGTGCGCCACGGCGGCGATCCGGGCCGTGGTCGATCTGGACGAGCTCCCGGACGGGCCGTTGGATCCGGCGCAGCTGAGCAACGACCAGGACCATCCGGACGGGGGGTGAGCGCCGGCGGGGAAGAAACATGTGTGGTACACACATCCCATGACCCCGACACCTGCGACCACCGATCGCCACACCGCGCTGGACGCGCTCGACGATGCGCTCGTCGAGCTGCGACGTGTACAGCTCGGCCCGGAGTACCGGCGACGGCTCCTCGATGGGCTCGCCGCCGACGTGCCGTTGGCGGTCCTGCGGCTGCTGCGCGTCGTCCAACGAGCCGAGGAGCCACCGACGATCGGCGCGGTGGCAGAGGTCCTGGTCATCGATCCCTCCACCGCCAGCCGCGTCGTCGACCGCGCCGTGGACAGCGGCTACCTGGAGCGTCGTCCCTGCGATGACGACCGTCGCCGGGCACGCCTCCAGCTGACCTCGCGAGGCGAGGAGCTGCTCCGGTCGGTCACCCAGCGGCGCCGTGAGCTCCTCGCCGAGGTGGCATCCGACTGGACCGCGGACGAGTTGGCCGAGATGGTCGGGCGCCTGGAACGGCTCCAGGCCGGCTTCGACGCGCTGGAGGGGTCGGCATGAGGCAGGACCCCGACCACCAGCGGTCACGCGCTGGGCACGGCCCAGCGGCGCCTGCACCGCGCCTGGCCTCCGAGCCCGCTCCCCGTGGGTCGTTCCGGTTGCTCGTCGACCCGGTCTTCGGGCCGTTCTTCGTGGGCAAGCTCCTCTCGACGGCCGGGATCTGGGTCCACAACATCGTGGCGGCGATCCTGGCGTTCGAGCTGTCGGGATCGGCGTTCGTGGTCGGGCTCGTGAGCGTCATGCAGTTCGGGCCCCAACTGGTGTTCGCGCCGCTCTCGGGTGCTATGGCCGACCGTGGGGATCGCCGCAAGCAGGTCATCCTCGGCCGGCTCATCGCTGCCTCCGGTTCCGGCGGGCTCGCGCTGTGGATCGCGCTGGTGGGCGTCGACGGGCTCCCGGGGGCCTGGCCCGTGGTGGCCACGGCGCTGGTCGTCGGCATCGGGTTCGTGGTCGGGGGCCCGGCGATGAACGCGATGATCCCGGCCCTGGTCCGGCCCGGTGAGCTGGCCACGGCCGTCGCGCTCAACAGCGTCCCGTTCACGATCGCTCGCGCCGGTGGGCCGGCCGTCGGGGCGGTGGTGGCGGCGAGCGCGGGGCCGGCGACCGCGTTCGCGATCGCCGCGCTGACCAACCTGCTCTTCGTCGCGCTGCTGTGGCCGCTGTCGTTCCGCTCGCGGGCCGAAGGTGATGGCAAGGGCGACATGCGGGTCCGAGCCGGGCTGGCCCACGTGGCACGCGACCCCGGCATCGTGCTGCTGCTGATCGGCGTCGCCGCGATCGGGCTGGGCGCCGACCCGGTCATCACGCTGACGCCGTCGGTGGCCGCGGACTTCGGCGCCGGGTCCGAGCTGGTCGGGATCCTCGCGTCGTCGTTCGGGGTCGGAGCCGGGCTGGCGTTCGTCATCCTGTCGGTCCTGCGTCGACACCTGGGACTGCCACGCCTCGGCACGCTCGGGTTGGTGCTGCTGGCGCTGGGCACGGGTGCGGTCGGCGTCAGCCCGACCCCCGCGCTGGCGGTGGCTGCGTTCGTGGTGGGCGGTGCCGGCTTGACGATGTCGTTGACCAGCCTGAGTACCCAGCTCCAGGAGCGCGTGCCCGACGTGCTGCGTGGTCGGGTCATGGCGCTGTGGTCGGTGGCGTTCCTCGGCTCGCGCCCGATCGCCGCAGCGACCAACGGTGCCGTCGCCGATGCCTTGACGCCCGCCACGGCGTTCCTCGGCGTCGCGACGTTGGTGCTCCTGGCGGCGTGGTGGACGCGGCCCGGGCGACTGGCGGCGCGTCCCGCTCCAGTGGCGGCGAGCAGCTGACCGTCAGCTCCCGCGTCGCGGGGCACGGGCGGGTGGACGTGGACGCCCGACCGCACCCGGCCGATGTCCGGGCACCGGTGGGCCTACGCTGGTGCTGGAGATCTCACCGGACCGGGAGGCCGTCATGGACGGGAACGGGGAGAGCGTCGCTCGCAGGATCCTCCGCGAGCATCTGGTCGAGGGGGAGCTCACCGCGGGCACACCCATCGGCATCCGGATCGACCAGACGCTCACGCAGGACGCCACCGGCACGCTGGTGATGCTCGAGCTGGAGGCCATGGGGCTCGACCGCGTGCGTACGGAGGTCTCCGCGCAGTACGTGGACCACAACCTGATCCAGGAGGACCACCGCAACCCCGACGATCACCTGTTCCTGCAGTCGGCGTGCGAGCGGTTCGGCATCTGGTACTCCAAGCCCGGCAACGGCATCTCCCACCCGGTGCACCAGGAACGGTTCGGCAAGCCCGGCGCGACCATGGCCGGCTCGGACTCGCACACACCTGCCGCCGGTGCGCTCGGGATGATCGCGATCGGATCCGGGGGGCTCGACGTGGCGCTCGCGATGGCCGGTGAGCCGCTGCGCATCCGCATGCCGCAGATCTGGGGGGTGGAACTGGTCGGCGAGCTGCCCGACTGGGTCTCCGCCAAGGACGTCGTCCTCGAGCTGCTGCGTCGCCACGGCGTCGATGGCGGCTCGGGGCGGATCATCGAGTACCACGGGCCGGGGCTCGCTGGGCTGTCCGCCATGGACCGCCACGTGATCTGCAACATGGGCGCCGAGCTCGGTGCGACCACCTCGGTGTTCCCCGCCGACGACGAGGTGCGCCGCTTCCTGGCCTCGCAGGCGCGCGAGGAGGACTTCACGGAGCTGCTCGCCCCCGCCGACGTCAGCTACGACCACACCGAACGGATCGACCTGTCCGAGCTGGTGCCGCTGGTCGCGTTGCCGACCTCACCTGGCAACGTCGTCCCGGTCACCGAGGTGGCCGGCCGGCCGATCTCGCAGGCCTACATCGGGTCGTCCGCGAACCCCGGCTACCGGGATTTCGCGGTCGCTGCGGAGGTCTGCGATGCGCTCGGCTACGCGGCCCATCCGCGGGTGTCGTTCGACGTCAACCCGACCAGTCGGCAGATCCTCGGCAACCTCATCGGTGACGGCCATCTGCTCTCGCTGGTGCGCGCGGGCGCACGCATCCACCAGGCCGGCTGCAACGGCTGCATCGGGATGGGTCAGGCGCCCGCCACCGACGAGATCTCGCTACGGACCGTCCCGCGCAACTTCCCGTCCCGGTCGGGGACCAAGGAGGACCAGGTCTACCTGTGCTCGCCGGAGACCGCGGTCGCGTCCGCGTTGACGGGTGTGATCACCGACCCGCGGGACCTCGGGGCTGGCGCGTCGCGTGACGTCAACGGCGACAAGACCCTCCCGGCGATCGACCACCCGAAGGTCCGCGAGCCCGACGAGCCGTTGCTGGACACGGCCAACCTCATCGCGCCGCGACAGGCGGGCCCCGGGGAACGCCCCGAGCTCCGGCAGGGCCCCAACGTCGCGTTGCTGCCCGACTTCGAGGAGTTGCCCGACGAGTTGGAGCTGCCGGTGCTCCTCAAGCTCGGCGACGACGTGTCCACCGACGAGATCCTGCGCGCGGGTGCGGAGGTGCTGCCGTTCCGGTCCAACATCCCGCGGATCGCCACGTTCGCGTTCGACGTGATCGACGACACCTACCACGACCGTGCGGTGCGACTGCAGGAGGACGGCGGGCACGGGCACGCGATCGTCGGGGGCGTCAACTACGGCCAGGGTTCGTCCCGGGAGCACGCCGCGCTGGCCCCCCGCTACCTCGGTCTGCGCGTCACGCTCGTCAAGGAGTACGCCCGGATCCACTGGCAGAACCTCGCCAACTTCGGGGTGGTCCCGCTGCGGTTCACCGAGCCCGACGACTGGGACGCCCTCGAGCAGGGTGACGTGCTGCGGATCACCGACCTCCGCGCCGCGCTGGCCGACGGTGCCCGTGTCGAGGTGGCGAACATCACCCAGGGGACGACCATCACCGCCGAGCACGGGCTCTCGCCACGTCAGGTCGACCGTCTGCTGGCGGGCGGGGTGATCCCGTACATGAAGGCCGAGCTGGCGGACCGCTGATCCCTCGGCCCATCGCCACCCGGTGGCGTGCGGCCGCCGTGGTCACGCCTGGCCGGCGGCAGGCTGGGATCACCCGTCGGTGTCGGTCGGGGGGCGCTCGTCGGTCGGGCCGCCGGCGGCTGGCCGATGGGCGCTGACGAACCAACCGATGAGCCCGGCGACCACGGCGAGTGCGACGAAGGTCAGCGGGGACGCCGGCCCGACCGCTTCCTCCCAATGGGGTGCCTGTCGGTTGGCATCGATGACGCGCCACCGGTTGCCGAACCCCAGCGTGCCCAGGGCGTGGCCGATGACCACCAGGGTGCGTGCGGCGCCGACCTCGGTCACCCGGTTGGCGGCGGCGACCGGGACCAGCGCCACCACGGCGACCATGATGGGGCCGACCGCCAGCTCCCGCAGCCTGCTCCCGCGAGCGTGCGGGACGCCGTCCTCGGTCCACCCGGTGGCGAGGGGATCGGGCAGGTCGTTGGCGAAGGCGATCACGATGGCCAGCGTCCCGACGGTCGTCGCCACCGGGATCGCCCCCTCGAGCAGCCGGCTCGGCGAGGTCATCCGCGCCAACCGCTGGTGATCGGTACCCGTCGGTCACGTCCGAACGCTCGCTCGGTGATCTTCGGACCGGGCGCGGCCTGCCGGCGCTTGAACTCCGCCTGATCGACCAACTGCACGACCCGGCGGACCTCCCGCGCATCGTGGCCGCGCTCGACGATCGCCGCGATGCCCAGGTCCAGTTCGACGTAGGCGGTGATGATGTCGTCGAGCACCTCGTAGGTCGGTAGCGAGTCCTGGTCGAGCTGCCCGGGGCGCAGTTCCGCTGACGGGGGTTTGTCGATGGTGCTCACCGGGATCAGTTCGCCGTCGCGGTTGCGCCAGCGGGCCAGGTCGTAGACCAACAGCTTGGGAACGTCCTTCAGCGGGGCGAAGCCGCCCGCCATGTCGCCGTACAGCGTGGCGTAGCCGACCGCGTACTCGGACTTGTTCCCGGTGGTGAGCACGATCGCGCCACGCTCGTTGGACAGCGTCATCAGGGTGAGGCCACGCAGCCGCGACTGCAGGTTCTCGTAGGCGGTCCCCGGCTGCCGGCCGTCCTCGCGGTCGAAGCCGGTGATGACCAGGTCGGCGAGCATCTCGCTCGCGGCCATCATCGGACCGGCGATCGACAGTTCGTGGTGGTGGGCGTCGAGGTGGTGGGCGAGCGCTGCGGCATCCGCGAGCGAGTGGGCGGACGAGTACGGCGACGGCATCGCCACCGTCAGCAGCCGATCCCCGCCGAGGGCGTCCGCGGCCAGCGCGGCGGTGACGGCCGAGTCGATCCCACCCGACAGCCCGACGATGGCCTCCTCGAACCCGTTGCGGTGGCAGTAGTCACGGATGGAGCGGGTCAGGGCGTGCCAGACCTCACCGATCGGATCGAGCCGTTCCGCATCGGTACGCGCGACCCGTGGGTGCGGCGCCGACGATCGTCGCTTCTCGTCGCGCTCCGTGCGGTCACCGGGTCCACCCACCTCCAGGTCGACGACGACCAGATCCTCGACGAACTGCCCGCCACGGGCGAGTACCTCGCCGTCCGCGCCGACGACCATCGAATCCCCATCGAAGACCACCTCGTCCTGGCCACCGACCACGTTGCAGTACAGCAGCGGGACGGCGGCCCGTGTCGCGTGGTAGCGCGCCCAAGCCTCCCGCTCCTCCCGCTTGCCGCGGTGGTAGGGGGAGGCGTTGAGGCTGGTGAGCACCTGCGCCCCGGTGCTGACCGCGGCCTGGACGGGCCCGGCCTCGGTCCACAGGTCCTCGCAGATCGTCACCCCGACCTCGACACCGGCGACCTCGACGACGCACGGCACGTCGCGTGGGGTGAAGTAGCGCGCCTCGTCGAAGACGCCGTAGTTGGGCAGGCGCAGCTTGTCGTAGGTCGCTACCACCTGACCGTCGCGAAGGGCCGCGGCGGAGTTCGTCAGGTTGCGGGTGGCCAGGGCGACGTCCCAGTGGACCGCGTCGGTGGTGTCGCCTTCACCTGCGCCGACGTAGCCGACCACGGCGGTCGTGCCCGCTGGGCCCTCGGAGGCCAGCGACTCGATCGCCGCGAGGTTGGCGTCGACGAACTCTCGCTTGAGCAGCAGATCCTCCGGCGGATAGCCGGTGATCGTCAGCTCGGTGAAGACGATCAGGTCCACGTCCAGTTCGGCCGCGTCGCGCCAGGCACGCAGCACCCGTTGGACGTTCCCGTCGATGTCGCCGACGGCGGCGTCGATCTGTCCGAGCGCGATCCGCAGGTGCATCCAACGCCTTCCGGTGGAGCGGTCCGGGGACCGCTGACACGAAACCTGGCCGAAACGGTGGCTCAACGGTGGGGAAACGGCCCCTCCGTAGCGTCCTCGACCATACCGGCGGTACCGGAGGTGTTCGCTCGTGGACAACGCCTGCAAGCGACACCGAGATGCCGCGCCGAGGACCGGATCCCCTGGAGGGTCGAAGTGAAGCGAATCACCAAGTTGGGGGCGATCACGACGCTGCTCGTGCTCCTCGTGGGGGCACCCGCGTACGCGCAGGATGGCGTCAGCGTCGACGACCTCGCCCTGGCAACCATCGTCCTGTACCTGATGGTGGCGACCGTGCTGGTCTTCATCATGCACGCAGGGTTCGCGATGCTCGAGGCCGGGTTCACCCGGCAGAAGAACACCGCGAACATCATCGGCAAGAACCTGATGACCATCACCTTGGGCATCCTGGTGTACTACGCCATCGGCTGGGGCCTGATGTACGGCGAGCAGATCGCCGGTCTCTTCGGGAGCGACAACTTCTTCCTGCTCGGCGACACCTACGAACCTGACGGCACCCTGGAGATCGACTTCGCCTTCCAGGCGATGTTCGCGGCGACCGCCGCCACGATCGTGTCCGGTGCGGTGGCTGAACGCATGAAGTTCGGGGCCTACGTCACGGTGGCGATCGTGATGACCGGCCTGATCTACCCCATCGTGGGTGCTTGGACCTGGGGTGGTGGTTGGATCGATGCGCTCGGCTTCGCCGACTTCGCCGGGTCGACGATCGTGCACCTCACCGGAGGTATCGCCGGCCTGGTCGGCGCGATCTTCCTCGGTCCGCGCATCGGCAAGTTCGACCCGCAGACCGGCAAGGCTCGAGGGATCCCGGGACACTCGATCGCGCTCGGTGCCCTGGGGACCCTGCTGCTGTTCTTCGGATGGTTCGGCTTCAACGGCGGGTCGGTGCTGGAACTCGACGGCGAACTGATCGGCTACGTCATCGTCACGACCGCGCTGGCGGCGTCCGCCGGTGGGGCGATGGCCGGCATCTACACGCGGCTGACCAACGGCAAGTGGGATGTCGCGATGACCGCCAACGGCATCCTGGCCGGTCTGGTCGGTATCACGGCCGGCGCGGACGCGGTGGCCATCCCGATGGCGGCCGTCGTCGGGCTGCTCGCCGGTGTGCTGGTCGCGGTGTCGGTCCAGATGTTCGACTCGCTGCGCATCGATGATCCGGTCGGTGCGGTCAGCGTGCACGGCACCTGTGGCATCCTCGGCACCTTGTGGGTCGGGCTCGCGGCGACGGACGGTGGCCTGTTCTACGGCGGTGGTGCGGAACTGCTGATCGCGCAGGTCATCGGCATCCTGGGCGTCACCGCCTGGGTCGGCATCAGCAGTGCGATCCTGTTCGGCGTCCTCAAGAGCATGGGGCAGTTGCGGGTCTCCGAGGAGGAGGAGATCGAAGGGCTGGACGTGCACGAGCACGGCGTGCCGGGCTACCCCGAACTGCAGCGCAGCTGACCGACCCTGCGAGGGCCACCCTCACCGCCCTCGACACCTCCGCTGACACCGCTGGACCGGGCTGCCCCCCACGGGTCACTCCGGTCCAGCGGTGTCACTACGATGCCGGTGCCGACCCCGACCGACAGGCCGGCGGCCCCTCGTCAGGAGCGCTTCCCCGTGGACAAGCAGCAGGAGTACGTGCTCCGTACCGTCGAGGAACGCGACGTCCACTTCATCCGGCTGTGGTTCACCGACGTCGTCGGGTTCCTCAAGAGCGTGGCCATCACGGCATCGGAGCTCGAGAACGCCTTCACCGAGGGCATCGGGTTCGATGGCTCGTCGATCGACGGGTTCGCGCGGGTCCAGGAAGCCGACATGCTCGTCGTGCCCGACGCCTCCACCTTCCAGGTGCTGCCGTGGCGGCCGGAAGAGCAGGGCGTGGCGCGGATGTTCTGCGACATCCTCACCCCCGACGGCCAACCGTTCTCGGCCGACCCGCGGTACGTGCTCAAGCGCACCTTGGCGCGCGCGGCCGACCTCGGGTTCACCTTCTACGTGCATCCGGAGATGGAGTTCTTCCTCTTCGAGGACGCGCAGAGCACCGTGCCGCTCGACAACGGGTCGTACTTCGACATGACCCCGTTGGACGTCCAGCAGGACTTCCGTCGCCAGACGATCGGCATGCTCGAGCGGATGGGGATCCCGGTCGAGTTCTCCCACCACGAGGTGGCGCCGTCGCAGCACGAGATCGACCTTCGCTTCGCTGACGCGTTGTCGATGGCGGACAACATCATGACGTTCCGGCTGGTGGTCAAGGAGACCGCCCTGCAGCGGGGCATCTACGCGACGTTCATGCCCAAGCCCCTCGAAGGGGAGTGGGGCAACGCGATGCACCTGCACCTGTCGCTGTTCGAGGGCGACACCAACGCGTTCCACGACCCCAGCGACGACAACCACCTCTCGCCGACGGCCAAGGCGTTCACCGCCGGCCTGCTGCACCACGCACGCGAGATCACCGCGGTGACCAACCAGTGGGTCAACTCCTACAAGCGGTTGACGGCTCGGCTGCACGGGCCGCTGCCGACCGGGGAAGCCCCGGTCTTCGTCGCGTGGGGACCGTCCAACCGCAGCGCGCTGATCCGGGTGCCCGGCTACAAGCCGCGCAAGGGTGCGTCCACACGGATCGAGTACCGCTCACCGGATCCGGCCTGCAACCCCTACCTGGCCTTCGCCGTGATCCTCTCCGCCGGCCTCAAGGGCATCGAGGAGGGCTACGAGCTCACCGACGAGTCGGAGGACAACACCTTCGAGATGACCGCCGCCGAGCGTGCGGCCGAGGACATCGACCGGCTGCCGGCCAGCCTCGGCGAAGCGCTGAAGATCATGGAGTCGTCCGAACTGGTCGCGGAGACGCTGGGGGAGCACCTGTTCGCCTACTTCCTGGCGAACAAGCGCCATGAGTGGGAGGAGTACTCCGCTCACGTCACCCAGTTCGAACTCGACCGGTACCTGCCACTGCTGTAGGCGAGCCGATGCCGACGCGACGAGGGCCGTCCCTGCGCGCCCGCCTGGCGCGCGCGGGGCTGGCCCCGGACGCCTCGATACCGCTGCTGCGCGATGTCGGGGTGATCGCCGACGACGAGGTGGTCGACGGGTCGCTGCTCGGGCAGATCTCCGAGGCGGCGTCCCCGTGGGATGCCCTGACGTGCCTGTCGGGGCTGGTCACGGCGATGCCCGAGCTGTACGCGGCGGTCCGCGAGGATCCCGCCTGGCTGGCCCGCGTCCTGGCGGTCGGTGGCGTCTCACGCCCCCTCGGGGACCTGCTCGGTCGTTACGACGATGCGGTGGACGCGCTGCGGACCCTCGACTCCGTGGACGTCGAGGTGGTGGCGACGGCGGTCGAGCGTGCGATCATCGCCAACGACGATCCGGACGACGAGGCTGCCGCGATCGCGGCGGTGCGTCGCCGCGCGACCGCCGACATCGCGGCACGCGACCTCACCGGTGTGGCCACGTTGCCCGAGGTCGCGGGGGAGCTGTCGAAGCTCGCCAGCGCGGTACTGACCGGCGCGCTCGCCGGGATCCACCACCGTGAGACCGATGGGGACCCGAGCGCGCGCATCGCGGTGATCGGGATGGGCAAGCTCGGGGGCGAGGAGCTCAACTACGTCTCCGACGTCGACGTGGTCTTCGTCCACGAGCCGATGGACGGTGCCGAGGAGTCTCTCGCGGCCCGCGAGGCCACCCGGGTGATCTCACGTCTGCTCGAGCTGCTCAACCGTTCGACCACGATGGGGCGCGCCTACGAGGTCGACCCGACGTTGCGGCCGGAAGGACGCAGCGGTGCGTTGTCCCGTCGCATCAGCTCCTACGTCGCCTACTGGGAGCGTTGGGCGAAGACCTGGGAGTTCCAGGCGCTGCTGAAGGCCCGCCCGGTCGCTGGTGACCTCGAACTCGGCGCCGAGTTCCTCGCAGCGGCCGATCCCTTCGTCTGGCCCGAGCACCTCGATCCGGACGTCGTCGCGGAGGTCCGCGAGATGAAGTCGCGGATCGAGGCCAAGCCGGAGGTGCGTCGGCAGGGGGCGCGACAGATCAAGCTCGGGCCCGGCGGCATCCGGGACATCGAGTTCGCGGTCCAGCTGCTCCAGCTGGTCCACGGGCGTGGCGACCACAGCCTGCGCGCTCCGGGCACGTTGCCGACGCTCGACGCGCTGGTACGCAACGGCTACGTCGACGACGACGACGCCAGCGCGTTCGCTGACGCCTACCGCATGCTGCGCACCGTGGAGCACCGGCTGCAGCTCGCGCACGAGCGACGGACCCACACGATCCCGGACGATGAGGACCGCCAGGAGTGGCTGGCTCGGTCGCTCGGCTACCGGGCGGAGGGCGACACCTCCGCCCGGCAGGTGTTCCTGACCGAGCTGGCCCGCGTCCAGGGTCGGGTCACCGAGCTCCACG
>SKNP01000073.1 GCA_007120485.1 Nitriliruptoraceae bacterium | reverse complement strand
GCGGCGGCACGGGCGTGGTCCTCGGTGTCGGCGACGCGGGCGACGGGCAGCACGCCCCACAGCCAGAACCGGGTCCAGCTCGTCTGGCCTGCGCGATACCCATCGGAGCCGGAGAAGCGGGCAACGGGGCGCGGCAGCGCGATGGGGCAGCCGAGAAGCGACGGCGGGGACGGGAGCGGTCAGCGGTGGGGTTCCTCCAGCCAGCCACGGACCTCGTCGTCGTGCTCGCCCAGATCCGGCGGGGCACGGTCGACGACCGTCGGGGTCCGGGACAGATCGATGGGGCTGCGGACGGTCGGTACGGAGCCACCGTCGCGGCGCGGCGCCTCCACGATCGGGTCCAACCCCAACGCCGCGGCTTCGTCGAACGCCTCAGCGACCGTGTTGACCAGCCCGGCCGGGACGCCGCGTGCACGCAGCCGCTCGACCCAGTGGCCGGCCGGCTGCGTGGCCAGGACCGGAGCCATCGCCGTGACCAGGCCGTCGCGGTTGGCCACCCGGTCGGCGTTGGTCGCGAACCGCGGATCGTCGGCAAGCTCCGACAGACCGAGCTCCCCGGCCAGCAGCGCGAACAGCCGGTCGGAACCGACGGCGATGGCGAACGGCCGATCGGCGGCCTGGAACGTCTCGTACGGCGCGATCGACGGGTGACGGTTGCCCATCCGACCCGGGACCACCCCGGCACCGAGGAACGCTGACGCCTGGTTGACCAGCGACGCCAGGGACGCCCCCATGAGCGAGACGTGGACCTGCTGTCCCTGGCCGCTTCGGGCGCGCTCGGCGAGCGCGCCCTGGATCCCGATGGCGGTGTAGAGGCCGCAGACGACGTCGACCAGGGCGACCCCGACCTTGGTCGGTTCCCCGTCCGCGTCCCCGGTGATGCTCATCAGGCCGCTGACCGCCTGGATCAGGAAGTCGTAGCCGCCCAGCGCGGCCGCGTCCTCGCCGGTCCCGAAGCCCGACACCGACGCGGAGATCAGGCCCGGGTTGCGCGCCGACAGCGAGTCGTGGTCGAGCCCGAACCTGGCCGCGTTGCCGGGTCGGAAGTTCTCCACCAGCACGTCGGCGCGTTCGGCCAGGCGACGGGCCAGCACCAGGTCGTCCGGGTCGCTCAGGTCGAGCGTCACGCTGCGCTTGTTGCGGTTCATCGCCAGCGAGTAGGTGCTGTCGTCACCCCGCCACGGCGGCCCCCACGACCGGGTGTCGTCGCCGACCCCGGGGCGCTCGACCTTGATCACGTCCGCGCCGAGGTCGGCCAGGATCATCGTGGCCAGCGGACCCGCCAGCACGCGCGAGAAATCGGCCACGACGATCCCGTCCAACGGCGGCGTGGCTCGCTGCTGTGGCGGGCCGACATCATCCGGGCGACCCGTGACGTCCGGTCCGCTCACCGCAAGCCATCCGATCCGTCGATCTCGTCGACCGTGAGCCCACCGACACGAGGGAACGGGCGGCCCGAGTCGGTCACGGCGATGGCGATGAGCAGCTCGGCGCGTCGAGGTGCATCGTTGACCCACAGCTCGACACCGTCGAAATGCGACCGGACGTAGGCGGCCTGCTTGTGGCCCAGCGGGATGTCCAGCACCTGCCCGGGGCTGCCCATCTTCTTGGACGACGCGATCAACGCCTTGCCGCCGCCGGTCGCGGCCCGCAAGCCCTTGCCGAGCTTGGGGTGGAGGACCGCCGCCGCGTGCTCGAGCTCCCCGTCGGTGCCGACCATCACGGCCTTGCCGTAGCTCTCGACCTGCTCCGGGTCGATCTCGAGCGCTGCCACCGCGCGGTCCCCGAGGAACTTGCCGAACGTCTCGCCGAGGTCGAACAGCTCGGTGAGGTCCTCCTCGTACCGACCGGCGAACGGGTTGGCGACCACCGCCGCCGCGATCGCCTTGCGGGTCGGTGGGTCCACCGGCTTCCCGGCCTCCTCATGGGTCTCCTCCACCCGGACGATCAGCTTGCGGAACCCTGGCGTCGTCATCTCAATCCATCCCTGTTCGTGATCTGATCCGCGCGTAGGCCCCCCACGCGCGCGTGGACCCGCGGGCCGTCGGTCATCACCAGGACCAGCGCGAGTTCGTCCGGTGCGGGGCCGTCGGGGAGTCCGACCTCCACCGCGTCGAAGTGGCTGCGGACGTACGCCGCGTCGCGGTGGGTGACCGGGATGTCCAACGTCGTGCCCGGACCACCCACCTTCTTGGTCGACGGCACGATCGCCAACGCCTCCCCGAGCGCCTCCCGCATCGCGTAGCCGCCGGGGACGTGCCACAGCGCGCCGTGTTCCACCTCGCCGTCCTCACCGACGAGAGCGCCCTTGCCGTAGCCCTCGACCCGGTCGGCGCCGCCCAGCTCGTCGACCATCCGCTTGGCGAGGTGGGCACCCAACGGCGACAGCGTCTCCATGCTGCCGGCGATGTCGGGCTCGTAGCGGCCCGCGAACGGGTTGCCCACCACGGCGATCGCCGCGACGCGCCGCTGCGGTCGCTCGGCGACGGGGCCCCCCTCGTGGTGGAGCTCCTCCACCTGCAGGACCTCACGGCGCAGGTCGAAACGGACGTCATCGGGCACGGTGGGCCTCCTCGAGCACCTCACCGGCGCCGGTCGGGGTCGTCGACGGGTCGGCGATCGCGCCGTCGCGCACGCCGACGATACGGGTGTGCCCGCGCAGGCCCAGCACGGCGCCGTACAGCTCGGGTACCTGCTGACACCAACGCTCGGCGGTGGCGACACCGCGGTCCAACGCGGTCGCGATGTCGGTGTCGGACAGCTCGTGGACCGCGACGGTCACCGGGCGGTCACCGAGGTCGGAGTCGGGGTCGAGCTCGTCGGCCGGGGCGCGCTCGATCGCGGGGTGGCCGGGCAGGTCGACGGCGTTGGCGATCAGCGACGCGGCGGCGTCGGCCAGCGCCGTGCGTGACGCCAGCACGGTGACCCCGTCGGCGATCCCGAAGCTGAACGACCGGCCGCCGGCCCCGGACGTCGCCGCGCCGCGGACCGGGAGGTCGGGGGTGACCTGCAGCACGTGCGCCGGACGGCCGGAGGTCGGCGACGGCACCAGCCCGACGTTGAGCGAGGTGCCGGCGGTGAGGTGGAAGGCGACGTCGCCGCCGTTGTTGACGTACGCGCGGACCACGTCCGGGACCCGGACGATCGCGGCCAGGACCTCGTCGGCCACCGACCCGGCGACCGCCACCATCGGGGTCACGAACACCTCGGCGAACGGGGTGGCTGCCTCGACCATGCGTGTCGCGACCGTGCCCTGCGGCTCGCCGCTACCGACCGACGAGCGCAGCATCGTCAGCTGCGGGACCAGTTCGTCCAGGATCGTCTCGAACCGGCCGATCGCCGCCGTCTCCGCGTCAGCCACGACCGGCGCGGGCCCGGTGACCTCGATGATGAGGTCGATCGGGCCGTGCTGCAGATGGAGGCGGTTCCCGTCGGGCAGACGGGCGGCGACCGGTGGGATCACGTGGCGTCGCCTTCCGCGTGGTGCTCCCCGGCGCCGTTGACCCGCCGCGCCGCCTCGTCGGAGAGGACGTCGGCGAGCGGCCGGACCGCGTCGACGTGGCCACCGATCGCCGCGTAGTCGGCCAGCGGCATGGTGAACTCGATCGGCGCGACGATCGCCGGGGTCGGCACGGACCCGAACGCCCGGGCTGGCATCTTGGTCACGTCCACCATGAAGGTGATGCCGCCGCCGGGCCAGACGTACACCGGCGCACCGCCGGAGGTGACCGAGGTCAGCATCCCTCGGATCGAACGGGTCAGCTTGACCGGGTTGTCGGTCGCGCCGGCACGTAGCGAGCCGCCGGCCCCGGCCATGAACAGCACGGAGGCGACCGACGGCTCGCAGTTCTCCTCGATCAGCGCGGCCGACTCGGCCAGGTTCTGCGGCATCTGAGCACGCACCGGGGTGAGGTCATCGTCGAGCACGAAGTAGGCGCTGTGGCTGCCGGTGGTCGACACCATCAGCAGCGTCTGACCGGGGGTGGCGACCTTCGGATCGAAGCCCTTGACGGCCTCGAGCGGGTCATCGAGACGGGTCCCACCCCACCCGGCGCCAGGTTCGGACACCTCGAAGTAGCGGCCCGGGGTGGACTTGCGACCGTTGAGCTTGATCCCGCTCGGGGGGACATCGAGCACGACGCCCGCCTGGTGCTCCGACATCACACCGGTGATGTGGTCGTCGATGACCACGACGTCGTCGACGTGGCCGGCCCAGTGCTTGGCGAACATCCCGATCGTGGCCGAGCCGCATCCGACCCGCATGATCTTCTCTTCGTCGCCGTCGATGATGGGGGCCTTGCCCGCCTCGATCGTCAGCGACACCCCATCGTCGACCGTGAAGTCGACCGGTTGGCCCGAGCACAGATCCAGCATCATCTGGCAGGTGACGACCCCATCCTTGCGGCCGTGCCCGGTGAGGTGGTTGACGCCGCCGAGCGACATCATCTGCGAGCCGTACTCCGCGGTGGTGACGTGCCCGACCGGGGTGCCGTCGACCCGGATCGTGGCCGTCTCCGGACCGATGTGCCGGTCGGTGTCGATCTTCACCTTCACGCCGCAGTAGCTGAAGATGCCTTCGGTGACGACGGTGACCACGTCCACGCCGTCCTGCTCGCTGGAGACGATGAACGGCGC
>SKNP01000010.1 GCA_007120485.1 Nitriliruptoraceae bacterium | reverse complement strand
TGATCCTCGGGATCTTCTTCCTGCTGATGCAGAACATGCAGGGTGGTGGCGGCAAGGTCATGCAGTTCGGCAAGTCCAAGGCCAAGATGGTCTCCAAGGACGCGCCGAAGGTGACCTTCTCCGACGTCGCCGGGGCGGAGTCCGCGGTCGAGGAACTGCGCGAGATCAAGGACTTCCTCGAGAACCCGCAGAAGTTCCAGGCGATGGGGGCCAAGATCCCCAAGGGTGTACTGCTGTTCGGGCCACCCGGCACCGGGAAGACGTTGCTCGCCCGCGCGGTCGCCGGTGAGGCCGGTGTGCCCTTCTTCTCCATCTCCGGGTCGGACTTCGTCGAGATGTTCGTCGGTGTCGGCGCCAGCCGTGTGCGCGACCTGTTCGAGCAGGCGAAGGCCAACGCGCCAGCGATCATCTTCATGGACGAGATCGACGCCGTCGGCCGCCACCGCGGCGCCGGCATGGGGGGCGGCCACGACGAGCGCGAGCAGACCCTCAACCAGCTGCTCGTGGAGATGGACGGCTTCGACACCCGGACCGCGGTGATCCTGATCGCGGCCACCAACCGACCGGACATCCTCGACCCGGCGCTGCTGCGCCCGGGCCGGTTCGACCGGCAGATCGTCGTCGACCGCCCCGACCTGGTCGGTCGCGAGACGATCCTGGAGGTCCACTCCAAGGGCAAGCCGCTCGCCGACGACGTCGACCTGTCGGTGCTCGCCCGGGGGACCCCCGGTTTCACCGGTGCCGACCTCGCCAACCTCGTCAACGAGGCCGCCCTGCTCTCCGCCCGCAAGGGCAAGCAGGACATCGGCATGGACGAGTTGCAGGAGTCGATCGAACGCGTCGTCGCCGGACCGGAACGCAAGACCCGCCTGATGAGCGAGGACGAGAAGCGCACGGTCGCCTACCACGAGGCCGGCCACGCCATCGTCGGGCACGCCCTGCCCAACGCCGATCCGGTCCACAAGATCACCATCATCCCCCGCGGGCAGGCGCTCGGCTTCACGATGCAACTGCCGACCGAGGACCGCTACCTCATCGCCCGCGCCGCGCTGATCGACCGGCTGGCCGTGATGATGGGTGGCCGCGTCGCCGAAGAGCTCAAGATCGGCGACATCACCACCGGCGCCGGCGATGACATCCGCAAGGCCACCGCCACCGCCCGGGAGATGGTCACGCAGTACGGCATGTCCGGGGTCCTCGGCCCGATCACGCTCGGCCAGCAGGATTCCCAGCCGTTCCTCGGCAAGGAGTTCGGCCACCAGCCGGACTACTCCGGGCAGGTCGCCTACCAGATCGATCAGGAGGTCCGGTCGCTGCTGGACGAGGCGCACGACGAAGCGCTGGAGATCCTGGTCGAGAACGACGACGTTCTGGAGGACCTGGCCAACCGGCTCCTCGAGGTGGAGACCGTCGACGGCGACCTGCTCGCGGAGGTCTTCGAGCCCGTGCGCCACCGGCCCGACCGGGCCGTCGCCGTGCCGACGGCCGACGACCCGGCGGTCGTGATCGAGAAGCTCCGTCGCCAGCCGGTCGGTGACCACAGCAACGGGAACGGTTCCGGCGGCAACGGACAGCAGCCTGAGGACGCCGAGCAGGCGTCCGGCGGCGGGTCGGCGTCGAAACAGGGATGACCGCGTCGACGTACCGAGCACCTCGACGCCCCCGAGCCGGCCGAAGGATCGCCCGTGACCGTGCACCCGCTCCCCAACCCTGCCGAGGCGGACGACGACCATGACGACCTCGACACGGTCACCGAGCTCCCGGCGCAGGATGCGCGTGGCCTGGACCCGGTCGCCGCAGCACGTCGGGTGCAGCACGTGACCGGCGTCGAGCCCACCCGCAGCTTCGATCACGAGAAGATCGAACGCGCCGTCCGGATGCTGCTGGAAGCGATCGGCGAGGATCCCGACCGGCCGGGCATCGTCGACACACCAGCGCGGGTGGCCCGCGAGTACGACGAGATCTTCGCGGGGCTGCTGATCGACCCCGCCGAGGTGCTCTCGGTCTCCTTCGAGGAGGCGTACGACGAGATCGTCATGATGCGTGACATCGAGTTCCACTCGATGTGCGAGCACCATCTGGTGCCGTTCTCCGGTCGGGCCCACGTCGCCTACCTGCCCGGGGCTGACGGCAAGGTGACGGGCCTGTCCAAGCTCGCCCGGCTGGTCGATGTCTGTGCCAAGCGCCCCGGGTTGCAGGAGCGGATGACCGCCATGATCGCCGACTCGATGGAACGGGCGCTCGAGCCCCGCGGGGTGATGGTCGTCGTCGAGGCCCGCCACCTGTGCATGGAGATGCGAGGTATCCGCAAGCCAGGGGCGGAGACCGTCACCTCCACCGTCCGCGGCATCTTCCGCGACGACCCCAAGACCCGGACCGAAGCGCTCACCTTGCTGCGTAGCTGAGGCGGGAAGGGGGTCCACGGGTGGGTGCCGTTGCCCCGATCATCCGGGTCCGCGACGCCAATCTGGTGGACGCTGGCGGAGCCGTTCACGCGGTCGTTACCGGCCTGCCTCGTGCGGCGGACGTCGTGGCCGCGCTGGACGCACGTGGCGTCGTCGCGTCGCTCGACGGTGGGCGTGCGGACCTCATAGCGTCCCCGCAGACGCTGACCGCGGCCGTGGCCGAGGTCGCGGACCAGGCCGCCGTGGCCGGGTTCGAGACCGTGCTTCGTGACGCGATCGCGGCCTGGTCGGGCGCGCCGCCGGATCTGCACACCGCAGCGGGATCCCTGCCCACCGCGAGCCGTCCCGTCGTGATGGGTGTGGTCAACGTCACCCCCGATTCCTTCTCCGACGGGGGTCACCACCTCGACGGTTCTGGGGACCCGGCCCTGGCGATCGCCGCGGCCCGGGCGATGCTCGACGAGGGCGCGGACCTGATCGACGTCGGCGGCGAGTCCACCCGCCCCGGAGCGGATCCGGTCCCGGCGGCGGAGGAGCTGCGCCGGGTCCTGCCGGTCGTCTCCGCGCTGGCCGCCGACGGCGCGATCGTGGCGATCGACACCATCAAGGCGGAGGTGGCGCGAGCCGCGGTCGAGGCGGGGGCGGTGATCGTCAACGACGTCTCCGCCGGGTCGCTGGACCCCAAGCTGTGGCCGACCGTCGCAGAGCTCGGTGTGCCGTACGTCCTCACCCACATCCAAGGCACCCCGCAGACGATGCAGGACGCGCCGCACTACGACGATGTCGTCGCCGAGGTGTTCGAGTCGCTGACCCAGGGCCTGCGGTCGCTCGGCGAGCTCGGCGTACCGCCCGAGCGGATCGTCGTCGACCCCGGGATCGGTTTCGGCAAGACGATCGAGCACAACCTTGCGCTGCTGCGGCAGATCCGGGAGCTGACCTCGCTCGGCCGGCCGGTGATGATCGGGACCTCGCGCAAGGGGTTCATCGGGCGGCTGACGGGGGTCGATGATCCGCTCGACCGGCTCGCCGGGTCGCTCGCCACCGCCAGCGTGGCGGTCGCCGGGGGTGCCCGGCTGGTGCGGGCCCACGACGTCGCGGACACGGTCCGCGCGGTCACGCTCGCCCATGCGGTGGCGGTGGGGCCTCCGGCCTGACACGCTCGCCTGGCCGGCCCCGTCCGAGGCGCTGGCCGGCGTCGACCGAGGAGATCACACCCGTGGACCGCATCACCCTGTCCGGCATCCAGGCGTTCGGCTACCACGGGGTGCTCGACCACGAGCGTGCGTACGGGCAGCGGTTCCTCGTCGACCTCCACCTCGATGTCGACCTGTCCATCGCGGCGGACTCCGACCGCCTGGACGACACGATCGATTACGGGGAGCTCACCGGCGCGGTCGCGGACCTGATCGCTGGCGAGCCGGTGCAGCTGATCGAGGCGCTCGCCGGCCGGATCGCCGACCGCGCGCTCGAGGATCCACGGGTCGCGGCCGTCGAGGTGACCGTCCACAAGCCTGCGGCGCCCGTGCCCGCGGTCGCGCAGGACGTGGCCGTGACCCTGCGACGGGCGCGCGACGGGGGGCCTCGGTGAGCGAGACCACCTTCCTGGGGCTCGGCGCCAACGTCGGGGACGCGCTGGAGACCCTCCGCGCCGCGGTCTACGCCCTCGACGACGTGGACGGGTTCGCCGTCGACGAGGTCTCCGGCGTCTATCGCACGCCGCCGTGGCCACCACCGGACGACCCGCGCTCGGTGACCCAGGAGCCGTTCCTCAACCTGGTCGTCCGCGGGTTCACCACGCTGGAGCCAAGGGCGCTGCTGGAGGAGACCCAACTCATCGAGACGGCGTTCGGACGTGACCGTGCCCGCGAGGTCCGGTGGGGGCCACGCACGCTCGACATCGATCTGCTGTTGGTCGGCGACCGGCGGCTCGACACGCCCGAGCTGGCCCTGCCGCACCCGCGCATCGCCGAGCGGGCCTTCGTGCTCGTGCCCCTCATGGAGGTGGCGCCCGCCGGCGTGCTGCCGGACGGACGCCGGCTCACCTCGTTGCTGGCGGCGTTGGCGCCGATCGAGGACATCGACCTCGAGGTCCGGTTCGACGAGGTGCCGACGCATCACCTCCCGCGGCCCGACGGCCCGGGCGGTGCACCGGCCAGCTTCCAGCGCCCCGGGAGCGAGCCTGCCCACAGCCGCGGCGACGCGGACGCGGGCGAGCCGGGGCCCGGTTCGGTCGGCCGCG
>SKNP01000515.1 GCA_007120485.1 Nitriliruptoraceae bacterium | reverse complement strand
GGGCTCCCGTGCCGGGTCCGGGGGTCGGCCCGACGTCCGCGAACGCCGGGCCGGCGACGGCCCCGGCCGGCGGGTGCCGTGGGTGGCAGCTCACCCGGGGGCGGGAGGAGCCGTCGCCCTGCCGTGACGTCGCGGTATCAACCATACACTTTCGATACTTCTCATACATCCTCGATGTGCATCGAGGTGTGGATGGCCGGGCGGGTAGGTCCGGCCGGAGGGGGTGGTGGCAGCGCTACGATGGGGCTCCGGCACGGAGGGGCCGCGCGCAGTTGCCGGTCGTCGACCGAGTGGGCGGTCCTCCGTGACGCTGCTCCCGGTCGTGTCGGCGCCCGCCAGGCCGCGCTCGTCGCGGTGCCGGAGCGACCCCCTGTCCGCTGTTGATGGCCGGTCGGTCCCGTTGCCGCCGTCCCCTGATGATCGAGATGTCACCTGTGCCTGACGCGACCACCGGCCGGCCGGCCGACGAGGAGGCTGCGGCGACCGACGCGGCCGGATCCCCCGTGCGGCAGGAGCTGACCGACGCGCAGCGTCAGGCGCGCTTCGAGGCGGAGGTGCTGCCTCACCTCGATCGGCTGTACTCCGCGGCGCTGCGCTACACCCGCGATCCCACGGACGCGGAGGACCTGGTCCAGGAGTCGATGACCAAGGCGTTCCGCTCCTTCCACCAGTACCGGCCGGGGACCAACCTCAAGGCCTGGCTCTACCGCATCCTCCACACCACCTACATCTCGATGTACCGCAAGGCGCAACGTCGCCCCCAGGAGGCGCTCCAGGACGAGATCGACGACTTCTCCTTCTACGACGAGGTGGCTCGGCCCGGGACCGGCTCTGCGGAGCGGGCCGTGCTCGAGCACCTCACGGACGACGCGGTGAAGCAGGCGCTGGCCGAGTTGCCGGAGTCGTTCCGGCTCGCGGTGTACTACGCCGACGTGGAGGGCTTCGCCTACAAGGAGATCGCGGAGATCATGGAGACACCCGTCGGGACGGTGATGTCGCGGCTCCACCGGGGAAGGAAGGCGCTCCAGAAGGCGTTGGCTGAGTACGCACGGTCCCGTGGGCTGGTCGACGCCGAGGCCCCCGGTGGACCGGATGGGACGACCCCGACGACCGAGGAGCAGCCGTGACCGACGACCGGATGGGCAACTGCGGCTCCGATTGCGAAGACGCGCTCGAGCGCCTCGAGGCGTTCCTGGACGGCGAACTGCCGCAGGACGACCTCGGCAACATCGAGCAGCACCTCGCCGACTGCTATCCGTGCACCGACCGGGCATCCTTCGAGGAGCAGATCCGTGCGATCGTGCGGCGTGGCTGCGTCGACGAAGCGCCGCCGGCCCTGCTCGAGCGGATCCGAACCCACCTGGGTGACGCCAGCGTCAGCTGAGGGCGGCCGCGCGAGCGCCGTCACCGACCTCCTCGAGGAGTTCCGATGTCCGACCGCCCCGTGCTCGTGACCGGTGCCGCCGGCTTCATCGGCTCGAACCTCGTCGACCGGCTGCTCGAGGACGGCCGGGATGTGATCGGCGTCGATGATCTCTCGACCGGATCGCTGTCCAACCTCGCTGACGCCCGCTCGGAGCGCCACGCCGGTCGGTTCGACTTCGTCCGGCTCGATGTGCGACAAGGCGGACTCCTGCCGGTCGTCGAGCGGCACCGTCCCGAGGTGATCCACCACCTCGCCGCCCAGATCGACGTCCGACGCAGCGTCGACGATCCGATGCACGACGCCGACGTCAACGTCCTCGGCACGATCGCGGTGCTCGAAGCGGCGCGCCAGGGGGGCGTCCGCAAGGTCTGCTACGCCTCATCGATCGGTTCGTACGGTGAGCCGTCGGAGGAGCAGCTGCCGGTCAACGAGTCCTTCACGACCCCGGCACTGTCGCCGTACGGCGTCTCCAAGCGGGTCGCGATGGACTACATGCGCACCTACGAGCAGCTGTACGGGCTCGAGTGGACCGCACTGACGCTGGCCAACGTCTACGGGCCGCGGCAGACCACCAGCGGTGAAGGAGGGGTGGTCGCGACCTTCGCCGGGCGGATGCTCGCCGGTGAACCGTGCACCATCTTCGGTGACGGCGAGCAGACCCGCGACTTCGTGTTCGTCGACGATGTCGTCCACGCGTTCGTGCTGGCGACCGACCGCGGTGCCGGGCAGCGGTTCACCGTCGGTACCGGGGAGCGGACCTCGATCAACCAGCTGTTCCGGGCGTTGGCGGCCGCGACCGCCTACGCGCACCCACCGGCCTACGCGGATGGCCTGCCGGGTGAGGTCCGTCACAGCAGCCTCGATGCGCGTGAGGCGGGCCAGCAGCTGGGGTGGAAGCCCTGGACCACGCTGGAGGAGGGGTTGGCGGCGACGCTGGCCTGGGCTGCGGATCACCGCTGACCGTGTGTGGCCGTCGGTTCGGCGGCGTCCCGCCACGTGGTTGTATGGTGGTGGCAGGTAACGCTCCGTTGCACCGTCTCCACGGCTGCTACTTGGAGCGGTCGGATGACAGCAGCGCGCTCATGTCGCAGGTGCACGCTACGGTTCGCTCGTCCGGTCAGGTCGATGGCGGCATGCCATCGGCGGGGCGGACCGGAGCGTGGGGCTCATGGGGCTCGGCGATGCCGGTGCAGCGAACGTCGAGGTAGGGACCAACCAGGCGAAGCGGTGAGGGGAGCCGATGTCGTACTCGCATGAGGTGGGGGAACGGTTGCGACGCGTCCGCGTCGAACGTGGGCTGTCCTTGCAGGAGGTCGAGCGATCCTCCGGTGGTCGTTGGAAGGCGGCGGTGATCGGCTCGTACGAGCGCGGTGATCGCAACATCAGCGCGACCCGGCTGCTGGAGCTCGCCGAGTTCTACGACGTCAGCCCCGTGCAGGTGCTCCCCGGCGATGAGCCGGAGCGCTCCGGCGGCGGCGACGCGATGACGATCGACCTCGGCGTGTTGGACCGCTTCGGTGGCCGATACTCGCTGATCCGGCGGTACCTGGAGACGATCCAGATGCAGCGCGGCGACTTCAACCGTCGGGTGCTGTCCGTCCGCGGCGAGGACCTGCGGGCGCTGGCCGTGATCCAGGAGTGCACCCCCGCGGAGCTGGTCGACGAACTGCGGCGCAACGGCATCCTCGGGACCGAGGACGGCCCGGTCGCCGCGGACGGATCCCTGTGACCCGATCCATCACCGTCTCCGCGGCGCCCGTCAGCTCCCTGAGCTCCCGAGGATCCGGTTGGTGGCGTCGAGGACCGAACGGGCGATCGCGTCCTGCGGGGTGTCGCGCACGATCGCGGTCCCGCTGAGCAACCCCCCGGTGCGCTCGCCCTGTACCTCGAGCACGGTGACCGCCAGCGTCGAACCGCCGACCGTCACCATCTCGACCCCTTCGAGCTCCACGGCCGGCGCCTCATCGAGCATCTGTCGCACGGCCGCGATCGTTGCGCGCGCGATCGCCCGGTGACGGCCGGAGCTGGTCGTCGGCGCTTCGCCGGTGGTTCGGACGACCTCGCCGTCGCGCTCCAAGGCGACCTCGGCGACCATGCTCTCCCCGACCCGACGGAGCCCGACCTCGGCGATCGCGACCCGCGAGGTGATGGGTAGTCCTTGCCCTTCCTCGAGCTGCACGACGCTGATCACCCGATGGTCCGTGGGCAGGCCGAACCGGGCCATCAGTACCGTCTGCACGTCCCGCACGGTCTGCTTGGGATGGCGGTCGAGCGTGGTGAGGACGTGGAGTTCGTCGATGTCTCGGTCGAAGCCCGGCACCAGCCGTGAGCCGATCAGCCCGGGGACCGCGGTCAGGGCCTGCTCCACGTCCATCCGCGCCGCGGGGTCGTGGAGGTCGACCCGGCGCGGTTGCTGCGTCAGATCGATGTCCGCGGCCAACTCCGTGGTTTCGTCGGTGATCGCCCCGCTCGGGCGGTGGCCGTCGGTGGGGCGTGGATCGGCGTCGCCAGCGTTGGTGGCTCGTCGCTGAGGGTCCCGGTCGGTCGGGTCGTCCACGTCGCCTCCCGTGCGGTTCGTCGTGGTGAGCGTCGGGCTGACCTTAGTGGCGACGGTCGCCGAATCGTCGCGCCTTCGGTCACGTGATGGCGGCGGCGGTGTGCGGTCGTTGATGTAGCCGGGGCCGGAGTGGCTCGCGGGTCGCCAAGCGTCACCTGTCGCCTGGTGTTGCGGGTGTGATCGTTTCGGTGCCGTTGCCGCGGGTGTCCGCTGGCCGGTCATCGAGCGCGCCAGTGCCGCCTTGAGCAGGGGGCGCACGTGCGGCGCCCGTCACCCTACGTCATCATTTGTTCACCCAATGCGGTGGACGACGGGTACCGTGTCGCGTACCGTGCGCGGCTGTGCACGCTCCGACTCTGGCCACGACCGAACGGCCAGAGCGGAGGCGCGGCCATCACGGGGCGCAACGACACGAAAACTGCAGAGCGAGCGATGTGCGGGGGAGGTCACGATGTGTGACGTGTGACCCCCAGGGGTTGCACTCCTGACCAAGCACGACCGGCACCCTTCGGGGAGCCGGAGCAACGCACGACCTTCCACCTTGACGGTGGACCATCGAGCGGAGCGGATCGACCTACGCCCTTAGCGGATGCGTGGGGAGGATCGACGACTCGATGGAGGTGTGCATATGAAGAGGATCTTCCTCACCATGGCCAGCCTCGCGGCG
>SKNP01000356.1 GCA_007120485.1 Nitriliruptoraceae bacterium | reverse complement strand
CGCGGCGATCGGGCTGCTCGCCCCCCGGGTCTGGTCGCCGTTCTGGCCGTCGCTCGTCCGGGTCGGCTACCTCCCGCTGTTCACCGTCGGGATCCTGCCGTTCACGTTGGCGTTCGCCGCCAGCGCTCAGGGACGGCGCGGGTGGCGTGCCCTCGGCTGGTACCTCGTCGTCGCGGTGGTCGTCCTGGCTGCGGCAGCGCTGACCGCGACGGTGGTGCCGGCCCTCGGCTTCGTCGCCCTGGTGCTGCCCCTGCTGCCGTTGCTCCTGGGATTGGCCATGCTGGTGTGGGTGCCCCTCCAGCGGCCCTGGGCGGCCGGGTTGGCGACGGCGGTGCTGTTGGCCTGGTTGTTGGCGGTGACGCTGCCGCTGGCCTGAGTCGTGGCGGGGTCGGAAGCGCGAGCTAGCGTCCACGTCCGCGTCGACCGGTCGGTGACGCCTGACGTGAGGATGGGACGTGGACATCGAAGGCGCGACGGTCGTGGTGACCGGCGGTGGCAACGGGATCGGTGCTGCGGTGGCCCGGTCGGTGGCACGGGCCGGTGCATCCGCGGTGCTGGTGGCCGATCTGGACGAGCCGGCGGCCGACTCGGTGGCCGACGAGAGCCGCGACCTCGGCGTCGACGCGCTGGCGCGGCGGGTCGATGTCGGGGTCGCCGCGGAGGTCACGGCGATGGTGGCCGCGGCGGACGATGCCTTCGGCCGGGTCGACGTGGTGGTCTCCAACGCCGGCATCGGGACGGGGGCCGGCCTGGACGCGACACCGGAGGACTGGGACCGGTCGTGGCGGATCAACGTGCTGGCGCACGTCCACGCGGCCCAGGCGGCCCTGCCGGGGATGCTGGAACGCGGCACCGGCGCCTTCGTGCACACCTGCTCGGCCGCCGGCCTGTTGACGATGGTCGGTGATGCGCCGTACTCGGTGACCAAACACGGCGCGGTCGCGTTCGCCGAGTGGCTGTCGGTGACCTACGGCGACCGGGGGATCCAGGTCGGGGCGCTGTGTCCCCAGGGGGTCGAGACCGCCCTGCTGCGCGACGGCAGCGGGTCCGTCCCCGAACAGGTCGTCCGCGGCAGCGGCGCGGTGCTCACCCCCGAGCAGGTCGCCGACGAGGTGGTCGAGGCGATCGCGGACGGGCGGTTCCTGATCCTGCCGCATCCGGAGGTGGCCGACTACCTGCGGACCAAGGCGACCGAGCCCGAGCGCTGGCTGGGCGCCATGCGTTCGATCGCGGCGCGGGCCGGGGCCACGGGCTGATCGGGCCGCTGCGGCGGGTCAGCGCGTCGCGACCGGCGGCAGGTGTGCGGAACTGAGCTCCAGCAGCCGGGCCACCTGCGGCAGGCTCTCGAGCCACCCGTCCGGGGCGACCTCGCCGCCCTCCAGCGTCCGGTAGAGGGCGTGGCGCTGCTGCCGCAGCCACGCGACCGCGGCGACCAGGTGGTCGTCGTTGAGCGTGTCGGTGCGGACCAGGGCGTTGCGGTTGCCGTGGAGCAGGTAGCTCTCCCACCCGGGTCGAAGCACCCAGGTGTCGGGGTCCTCGAGCAGTTCGCGGAGGCGCTGCAACTGGGCATCGTCGAGGCGGTTGGGGACGATGCGCCGCGAGGAGCGTTGGCGTCGGTCGGTCATCAGCGTCCCTCCTCGATGCTGGAACGGCGATGGAACGGTGGTCGGCCGGTCGCCCGGGTGCGTGGACCCGCGCACCGCTCGGTCGGATCCGGGCGGGTCCGGTCGGTCGGGTAGCGCGACCGTAGCGCCCCCGGTGCGAGGAACGGTGGTCGGGCGGGTGGTGATCGGGATCAGGCCGCGGTCGAGGTCGGTCAGCCGACCTGCTGGCCACGCGGCCGCACCCGGCCTGCCATAGCCTCGGGAGCGGAGCGAGGCGAGCTGCCCCGCGCCTGACCGCACCGCGAGCCCGCGGACGCCACGATCAGAGGACCACGACGTGCAGATGCCATACCGCCGACTCGGACGCTCCGGGCTGAAGGTCTCGGTCCTGAGCTTCGGGTCCTGGGTGACCTTCAAGGACCAGTTGGACGTCGACAACGCCGTGGACTGCATGGCGGCTGCCTACGACGCCGGGGTGAACTTCTTCGACAACGCGGAGGCGTACGCGGGAGGCGAGTCCGAACGGATCATGGGCGACGCCATCCGCAAGCTCGGCTGGGAGCGCCACAGCTACGTCGTCTCCTCGAAGTTCTTCTGGGGGCTGCACAAGGGCCCCAACACCCACCACACGCTCAACCGCAAGTACCTGCTCGAAGCGGTCGATGCGTCGCTCGAGCGGTTCGGGCTCGAGTACCTCGACCTCGTCTACTGCCACCGGGCCGACCCGGAGACCCCGATCGAGGAGACCGTCCGCGCCCTGTCGGACGTGATCGACCGGGGCAAGGCGTTGTACTGGGGCACCTCGGAGTGGACGGCCGACGAGATCCGGGCCGCCTGGGACGTCGCTGACCGCTACGGCTGGCACAAGCCCGTGACCGAGCAGCCGCAGTACAACCTGCTCCACCGTCGCCGCGTGGAACAGGAGTACGCCCGGCTGTACGAGGACATCGGGCTGGGGACCACGGTCTGGTCACCGCTGGCGTCGGGGCTGTTGACCGGCAAGTACCTCGACGGCGTCCCCGAGGACAGCCGGGCGACCCTCGAGGGCTACGGGTTCCTCCGGGACCGGCTCGTCGACGGCCGGTACGACGACGCGCTCCAGGAGTTCAAGACGGTGGCCGACGAGCTGGGTTGCAGCATGGCGCAGCTGGCCATCGCCTGGTGTGCAGCCAACGAGGACGTCTCCACGGTGATCACCGGCGCGTCGCGCCCCGAGCAGGTCACGGAGAACATGGGCGCCCTCGAGGTGCTCGACCGGCTCGACGACGAGCTCGTGGAACGGGTCGCCGACATCTTCGGTGCCAGCCGATGACCCCGGCCCCCCGGGTGTCCGCAGTGGCGACCACCCTGGCCGGCGCCGGGCTCGCGGCCGGCGCCCACCGGCTGGCCGCCCGCCTGCTCGGCGTGTGGCTGCTGGGGGCGGTCGTCGCCGTGCTCGTGGTCGCCTGGGCGGTGTCGCTGGTGGTGCCGGCGCTCGTCCAGGTGCTGCCAGCCGCGGTCATCGTCGCGCTCGGCGATCAGTCAGCGTGCAGTGGATGCCCTTCGGCGTAGCCCGAGCGGGTCTGGATCCCGACCACGGCACGCTCCTGGAAGGCGGCGAGGTCGGCGGCACCGGCGTAGGTGAAGGCGCTGCGGACCCCGGCGGTGATCTGGTCGAGCAGATCCTCCACCCCCGGTCGCTGCGGATCCAGGTAGCGCCGACCGGAGGAGATGCCCTCCTCGTACAGCGCCTTGCGGGCCCGCGCGAACGCGTCCTCACCTTCGGTGCGCTGTTGGACGGCGCGCGCCGACGCCATCCCGAACGACACCTTGTAGGGGCGGCCGTCGGGGTCGTGCTCGACGTCGCCCGGGGACTCATGCGTCCCGGCGAACCACGAGCCGACCATGACGTTGGACGCGCCCGCGGCCAACGCCAGGGCGATGTCGCGCGGATGGCGGATGCCGCCGTCCGCCCAGACCTGCGCCCCCACCTCACGGGCCGCGTTGGCGCTGTCCAGTACCGCGGAGAACTGGGGACGGCCGACCCCGGTCGCCATCCGGGTCGTGCACATCGCGCCCGGGCCGACCCCGACCTTGACGATGTCGGCGCCGGCGGCGACCAGATCGCGGACCGCCTCACGGGTGACGACGTTGCCGGCCGCCACCGGCACGGACGGATCGAGCCCGCGGACCGCGGCCAACGCGTCGAGCATCCGCTCCTGGTGGCCGTGCGCGGTGTCGAGCACCAACGTGTCCACCCCGGCGTCCAGCAGCACCTTCGCACGGCTGGCGACGTCGCCGCTGACCCCGACGGCCGCCGCGATGCGCAGGCGCCCGCGTGCGTCCAACGCCGGGTCGTACAGCGTCGAGCGCAGGGCGCCGGTCCGGGTCAGGAGGCCGGCCAACCGGCCGTGCTCGTCGACGACCGGGGCCAGGCGGTGACGGATCTCCGCCAGCAGGTCGAACGCGGCCCGAGGGCTGACCCCCTCCGGGATCGTCGCCGGCGCGTCGGACATCACCTGGCCGACCTGGGTGAACCGATCGACCCCGGTGAGGTCGACCCCGGTCACGACCCCGATGGGCCGGTCGTCGTCGACCACGACCGCGGCCCCGTGGGACCGCTTGGGCAGCAGGTTGAGGGCATCCCCGACGGTGTCGGTGGGGGCGAGGGTGATCGGGGTCTCCAGCACCGGATCACGGCCCTTCACCCAGCTGATGACCTCCGTGACGATGTCCAACGGGATGTCCTGGGGCAGGACGGCCAGGCCACCGCGGCGTGCGAGGGTCTCGGCCATGCGTCGGCCCGACACCGCGGTCATGTTGGCAGCGATCACCGGGATCGTCGTGCCGGTGCCGTCGTCGCTCGCGAGGTCGACGTCGGTCCTCGAGGTCACCTCGGAGCGTGATGGCACGAGGAAGACGTCCTCGTAGGTCAGGTCCAGCGTCGGGTCGTGGTCGTCCAGGAACCGCACGGCGGGCTCGATGATCGTGAGGGGGCGGGGGTCGTGAGGGGCGGGGGTCGTGAGGCCGTCGGGGTCGTGAGGGGCGGGGGTCGTGAGGTCGTCGGGGTCGTG
>SKNP01000049.1 GCA_007120485.1 Nitriliruptoraceae bacterium | reverse complement strand
GGATGTGCGGGCGATCCAACTGGCCAAGGCGGCGCTGCGCGCCGGCATCGACCTGCTGTTGGAGCACGCGGGCCTGGACGCTCCCGACGAGGTCCGCCTCGCCGGCGCGTTCGGAGCACAGATCGACCCGATGCACGCGATGGTGCTCGGCCTGATCCCCGATGCGCCCCTCGACCGCGTCCGGGCGGTCGGCAACGCGGCCGGTTCGGGCGCGCTTCGGGCCCTGCTCTCGCGACAGCAGCGCGAGGAACTCGAGTCGGTCGTGGCCCGGGTCACCCGGATCGAGACCGCGACCGAGCCGCGCTTCCAGGAGCTGTTCGTCGCCGCCCTCGCCTTCCCCCACACCCACACGCCCACCCCACATCTCGCCGAGGCGGTGACGCTGCCGGCACCGACCACCTCCGCCGGGATGCGCGCCGGCCGTCGGCGGGGCAAGGCGCCGACGGTGAGGGCCACCACCTCGACGTCCCACAGCAACGGGGTCCAGCAGGAGGTCGCACCATGACCGAACACGCCCCACCGACGGGTCGCCGCAGCGGTGGCCGTGCGGGCCGCCGGGCGGCCCGTGCCGCGAACGAGCCGACCCATGCGCCCTACATCGAGCGCCAACTGACGCCGTTCGAGATCCTCAGCGACGAGGGGTTGGAGCTCCTCGAACACAACGCGGACACGATCCTCGAGGAGGTCGGGGTCGAGTTCCGCGGCCACCCGCGCGCGTTGCGGCTCCTGGCCGACGCCGGTGCGGAGGTGGTCGGCGAACGCGTCTACTTCCCCCGTGGGTTGTGCCGGCAGCTGGTCACCGACTCGGCACCGCGCTCTTACGTCCACCACGCTCGCAACCCCGAACGCAGCGTGCGCATCGGCGGTGATGCAACGGTGTTCGCGCCCGTCTACGGACCACCGTTCGTGCGGGACCTCGACGGCGGCCGCCGCTACGCGACGTTGGCCGACTTCCAGAACCTGGTCAAGTTGGCCTACCTGGCCCCGGCGCTCCACCTCTCCGGCGGGACGATCTGCGAACCCGTCGACGTGCCGGTCAACAAGCGTCACCTGGACATGATCTACGCCCACCTGCGCTACAGCGACAAGCCGTTCATGGGCTCGGTCACCGCGACCGATCGGGCCGAGGACTCCGTCGAGCTCGCCCGGATCGCGTTCGGTGGGGACCTGGCCGGGCGGACGGCGATGACCAGCCTGATCAACGCCTCCTCGCCGCTGGTGTGGGATGCGTCCATGCTCGATGCGGCCGAGGTGTACGCGACCAGCGACCAGGCCTGCATCATCACCCCGTTCATCCTCGCGGGAGCGATGGCGCCGGTCACCGTCGCCGGTGTCGCGGCACAGACGCTGGCCGAAGCGTTGGCCGGGATGGCCTTCGTGCAGCTGGTCAAGCCGGGTGCGCCCGTGGTGTTCGGTTCGTTCGCGAGCTCGATGTCGATGCAGACCGGTGCGCCGACCTTCGGGACCCCGGAGCCGACGCTGGTCCTGCTGACGGTCGCGGCGCTGGCACGTCGACTCGGCGTGCCGTTCCGCTCCGGCGGGTCGCTGACCGCGTCGAAGGTGCCGGACGCCCAGGCCGCCTACGAGAGCATGCAGACCCTGTTGCCGACGCTGTTCTCCGGGGTCAACCTCGCGCTCCATGCGGCGGGCTGGCTCGAGGGTGGACTGGTCGCCAGCTACGAGAAGCTGGTCATGGACGCCGATCAGCTCGCGATGATGGAGGTCCTGGCCAAGGGGGTCGACCTCTCCGACAACGGGCAGGCGCTGGACGCGATCCGCGAGACCGGCCCAGGGCAGCACTTCCTGGGTGCGGCGCACACGCTGGCCAACTTCGAGACCGCCTTCTGCCGCTCCGAGCTCGCGGACAACGCGAGCTTCGAGCAGTGGCAGGAGGAGGGCGGTTCGACCGTCGAGCAGCGTGCGAACACACGGTGGAAGCGGCAGCTGGCCGAGTACGAACCACCACCGCTCGACGCCGCCATCGACGAGGAACTGGGCGCTTTCATCGCCCAGCGCAAGGCCGCCATGCCGGACGAGATCGGGTGACGGGGTCTCACGGGACGCCGCAGGAGGATGGCAGATGAGCGCCATGGAACGGACGGACCGCGACCTGGTCATGCGGATGCCGGCGATGACCGACTCGATCCGCCGGGCGCGGCTGGAGATCATCCCGATGAAGGGGGTCGACGAGCAGCTCGCGTCCCTCCCCGCCGATGCCGTGGTCACCGTGACGGCGTCGCCCACCAAGGGCATGGACGCCACGATGGAGCTGGTCGGTCGCGTCACGGCCGCCGGCCACCGGGTCGTCCCGCACCTCTCCGCCCGCTTGGTGAAGGACCGCGCCCACCTCGACGACCTGCTCGCGCGGATGCGCGACCTCGGGATCATCGAGGTGTTCGTCGTCGCCGGTGACGCTCCGGAGGCGGCGGGCGCCTACCCTGGGGCGGTCGAGTTGCTCGAGGAGATGGCCACGATCGGTCACGGGCTGACCCACGTCGGGATCACGGGCTACCCGGAGCCGCACGCGTTCATCTCGGACCGTGCCGCGATCGACGCCATGACCCGCAAGGCGCCGCACGCGACCTACATCGTCTCGCAGATCTGTTACGACCCGGTGGTCATCCGTGGCTGGATCGCGTCGTTGCGTGCCCGGGGGGTCGAGCTCCCCGTGTACCTCGGGGTCCCCGGCGTGATCGACCGCTCCCGGTTGCTTCGCGTCTCGATGCGGGTCGGGCTCGGCGACTCGGTCCGCTACCTGCGCAAACAGCACGAGGTCGCGACCAAGCTCGTCTCCGGCTACACCCCGGACGAGCTGATGTACGACCTGGCCGACCTGGTCGACGACCCCTACACCGGGGTGGCCGGCTGGCACATCTTCACCTTCAACGAGGTGGAGCGCACGCAACGCTGGCGGCAGGACCTGCTCGCCACGACCGGAGGAGCGACGCGGTGACGAACTTCCCCAGCGACCTGGACATCGCCCGGCAGGCGAGCCTCAAGCCTCTGACGCAGGTGGCGGGCGACATCGGTGTCGGCCCGCATCTGCTCGAGCCGTACGGCGAACACGTCGCCAAGATCAAGCTGGACGCGATCGACGAGCTCGACGACCGCCCCCGCGCCAAGTACGTGTTGGTCTCCGCCGTGACCCCGACCCCGCTCGGTGAAGGCAAGACCACCACCAGCGTCGGGCTCGGTCAGGCGTTCCGCCACATCGGCCACACCGCGACCGTGGCCATCCGGCAGCCGTCGATGGGACCGACGTTCGGGATCAAGGGCGGCGCCGCTGGCGGTGGCTACAGCCAGGTCGTGCCCATGGAGCTGTTGAACCTCCACCTCACCGGCGACATGCACGCGGTGACCGCCGCGCACAACCTCCTCGCCGCGATGGTCGACAACCAGTTGCACCACCGCGGGGGCGTCGACCTCGACCCACACCGCATCAGCTGGCGGCGGGTCCTGGACGTCAACGACCGGTCGCTGCGCAACATCGTGACCGGGCTGGGAGGTCGACCGGACGGCACCCCCCGTGAGGCCGGGTTCGACATCACCGCCGCATCGGAGGTGATGGCGGTCCTGGCACTGTCGACCTCCTTGCAGGACATGCGCGCCCGCATGGGTCGGATCGTGGTCGGTGCCGACCGTGACGGTTCACCCGTCACCGCCGAGGACATCGGCGCAGCGGGTGCCATGACCGTGATGATGATGGACGCGATCAAGCCGAACCTGATGCAGACGTTGGAGCAGACCCCTGTGCTGGTGCACGCGGGTCCCTTCGGCAACATCGCGCACGGCAACAGCTCGGTCGTGGCCGACCGCATCGGGATCCGCGGAAGCGACTACCTCGTCACCGAAGCCGGCTTCGGTGCCGACATGGGCGGTGAGCGGTTCTTCAACATCAAGTGCCGGACGTCGGGGCTCACCCCCGATGCCGCGGTGCTGGTGACCACCGTCCGCGCGCTCAAGGCGCACTCCGGTCGGCACCGGATCGTGCCCGGCAAGCCGCTCCCGGAGGACCTGCTCGCCGAGAACCCGGACGATGTCCTCGCCGGCGCGCCCAACCTGCGCAAGCAGATCGAGAACATCCGGCTCCACGGGGTCTCCCCGGTCGTGGCGATCAACGCGTTCCCCACCGACCATGACTCCGAACACGCGGTGATCAAGGAGATCGCCCAGCAGATGGGTGCGCGGGTGGCGGTCACCACCCACGTCGCCGAGGGCGGTAAGGGCGGCGTCGAGCTCGCCGAGCAGGTCGCCGAGGCGGCGGAGGAACCGTCCGAGTTCGCCTTCCTCTACCCGGATGACGCGAGCCTGCGCGAGAAGATCGAAGCGGTCGCCACCCGCGTCTATGGTGCGGACGGCGTCGACTACAGCCCCGCGGCGTCGACGCAGCTCGACCAGCACGAAGCCAACGGGTTCGGCACGCTCCCGGTGTGTATCGCCAAGACCCACCTGTCGATCTCCTCGGATCCGACGCTCAAGGGCGCCCCGACGGGGTGGCGGATGCCGGTCCGTGAGGTCCGCGCATCGGTCGGCGCCGGGTTCATCTACCCGATCTGCGGGGACATGCGGACGATGCCCGGCCTGTCCTCCGCACCGGCTGCGGAACGCATCGACATCGACGCCGATGGCAACATCGTCGGCCTGTCCTGACACGACTG
>SKNP01000334.1 GCA_007120485.1 Nitriliruptoraceae bacterium | reverse complement strand
GAGCCGCGGCGGCAGGTTCTCGTCGATGAGAAGCTTCACGCGGGGGAGCGGAGCCGATGCACGTGCACGTCGGTCGCGGCTGCCGCGTACTCGAGCGCCTGCTGGATGTCAGCGCGCTCGAGGTCGGGGTACTCCTCGAGGATCTGCTCGAACGTCCAGCCCGCGGCGACGAGGCGGACCACGGTCTCCACGGTGATGCGCAGCCCGCGGATACAGGGCTTGCCCTCGAGCTTGTCGGGCTCGACGGTGATGCGGTCGAACGCCATCGGTTCCTCCCCGCTCGTCGTCGCCTGGTTGTCCGGCGCGGGTCCAGATAGGGCTCCACGGTACTGGGCTGGCGTCAGCCGCGGTCGATCTTCCACAGCCGGTCTCTGCGAACGGCTCGACGCACCCGCGGGTCGAGCTACCGTCGATCACAGCGAGGAGATCGACCTGGCGGCGCGGCGAAAAGTACGCAGAAGTACGCTCGGCACTGCCTCTGCCTGCTTCCCTGCATCTCCATCCGCCTCTCCCTGCCTGTCCGACGGAGCGCCCAGGATCCACCGCCTACACCCGCGTTATCGCTCGTACGGGCCTGAGTCGGCCTTTTACGGCCGAACGGCCGCCACGCATGGGTACTTGCTTCGCAACGAAGGGGCCGTCGGTTCAGATCCGATCACCTCCACCCTTCAGCGCCGCCCGGAAGCATCGCTTCCGGGCGGCCCTGTGTCACCGCGAGACTTTCGTGTTGGTGGACGCGTCCCGGGGAGCGCAGCGGCCACGAACGCGAGCCCGCCGTGCTGATCGGTGGGATCGGCAGGACGCTCCAGGTCGTCGGCGTCCACGAAACTCGGGCACGCCCGGGGCCAACCTGGACGAGCTACGTCGGCGAGCCCTGATCCTCGTCGGGATCGGCCGAGGACGACTCCCAGCGCTGCCGGTGGGCGTCGGCCTCCTCGACGGAGCGGAACCGGCGCACGCCGCGAGGCGCCCGTCGCGTGTGTCCGAACGCCCGAGACTGCGACGACGCGCGACACGCGGCCGCGAGGCCCTCGAGCGCAGAGGCGGCGCGGGCCGGTTCCGGCATGTCCGCGATGTCGCGGTAGCGAGTGACCGGCATGTCAGCGCTCCCCCTCGTGGTCGAACCCGAAGGCACGGGCGAGCCGTTGCGCGTCGTCACGGTCGCGCAAGCGGACCGTGTCTCGCTTCATCCGGTACAGGGTCTCCGGCGTGACGACGGTCATCGTCACCTCGCCTGCCTGGACCCGCTCGAGTCCCAGATCCTCGAACCGGAACGTGTCACCGAGCCGACTGACGATGTCGATCGTGTAGTCGACCTCCGGTGGTCCGTACTGCAGCGCCGGGTAGTCGCCGCCCAGATCGTCCGCGGTGATCGCCGCGATGTCGGGGTCGTCGAAGACGCTCGACAGGGCGGTTCGCAGCCGCGCGACGTTGCCCTCGTCGGGCGCGACGAACAGGTCCAGATCGCGTGTGGCCCGATCGAACCCGTGAGCCGCCATGCCAGCCCACCGAAGACGGCGTACCGGACCTCGGCTCGTTCCAGTGCGTCGAGCAGGCGAAGTACGTCATCCAGATCCATGGCGGCAGACTACGTCCCCGCCATCTGCGGAGCCACGCCCAACAGATTGCGACGCCGCCTGCGGCCAGCTCTGGCTCCGCGAGCTGGCAGAGGCGGTCGACAAGCTCAACGCCATCGACCTCGTCGGGCTCGAGAACTGGCTGGCCGCGTTCACCCTGAGCCACGACGGACAGGCAGAGATGCGCCGCCTCGTCAGTCCTGCGGCTGCATCACGTGCTCGTCGAGGAAGTCGTACAGATCCGCCTCGAACCGCTGCCGGTCGGCGTTCCACTCCCGCACGTGCTCGACCCCCGGGTACTCCTCGTAGATCACCTGGTCACCGAGCCGATCGACGAACCGGCGGGTCGGCTCCACCGGCACGGTCGAGTCCGCATCCCCGTGGGTCACCAGCATCGGGACCTCCGGGAGCCCGTCGAGCCGGTCGAGGTGCTCCACCGCGTCGGTGGGCAGGTCCGCCCGGACGGAGCTGACCAGCCGGGTGCTGACCAGCAGCGGCGGGACGAGCGGGCCGGGGACCCCCCGTTCGCTCGCCTGGAGCTCCAGCGTCGCATCCAACGAGATCAGCGGTGACACCAGGACCGCGGCCTCCACCATGGATGCGTCCGATGATCGGCGCAGGAAGGTCAGCGTCGTCGACGCCCCCTGGCTGTAGCCGACCAGCACGATCCGATCGGCCTCCTCCACGTCCTTGAGGTGGTCGACCGCCGCCTGGAGGTCCTCCCACTCCACCTCACCGAACCGTCCGAACCCGTCCGGATCGGACGGGGCATCCGGGTCGTTGCGCATGGCGACCGACAGCGACGGCAGCCGGAGCTCGTCCAGGGTCGGCAGGAGCCGGTTGCCTTCGGCCTGTGCGCCGCCACGGCCGTGCACGATCACGACCCAGACATCGCCCGTGTCGGCGCGACGTGGGACCACCCGCCAGGCCGGGAGCTCGCCGAGCTCGCCTGGAACCGCGACCGTCTCCGACGGCAACCCGAGCGTCTGATCCGGCGGGCCGGCGAACGTGTCGACCGCGACGTCGGCCAGATCCCCCGGTGACGGCCATTCGCCGTCCAGGAGCGCCGCTTGTCGCTCGATGCCACCGTCCGGGCCGTTCTCCATCACCCCATCGAGGAGCAGGAGGCCGGACTCGGTGATCAGCCCGACGGTCTCGAGATCCTTGACGTCCGCGTCGTCGCTGTCGATCGTGATGCGGCCCTGGGTCGCGTCGACATCGGTCACCGACAGCTGGAACGAGCGCTCCGCGGGCTGGGGCGCCGGCAACAGCTCCTCGCTGTAGTACCAGCCGGCGCCGAAGAACAGGACGGAGCCCAGCGCGAGCACGCTCACGCCCCAGAACATCCGCCGTCGCATCGTGGCCCCTCGCCACGGCGACCCGCCCCCCGACCGAGCCCACCATCGTTGGTCGGTGCGGTTGATACCAGACCGGGCGCTTGGGCGCACAGCGGCGTCCATCGGAGCCCCGGTGGACGCGCACCAGCGAGGTGTGCCGGGAGGTCGCCGACGACCGTGACGGTCGACCGTAGGCTCGGGGTGCGGCACCCGTCCGGATGTCGCTGGCGACCGGAGGTGACGGTGAGCGGGACCCTGCTGGTGGTCGCCACCCCGATCGGCAACCTGGATGATCTGTCGCCCCGGGCGGCCGCGGTCCTCTGCGACGTCGATCTGGTCCTCGCCGAGGACACCCGCCGGACGGGACGGCTGCTGGCCCATGTCGGCAGCACGGTCTCCCAGTGGTCGTTGCACGAGCACAACGAGCGCGCGCAGCTCGATGCGGTGGTCGCCAGGCTCCAGGACGGAGCACGGATCGCCCTGGTGTCGGATGCGGGGACCCCGGCGGTCTCGGATCCGGGTGCGCGGCTGCTCACCGCGTGCGCGGAGGCCGGCATCCGCATCGAGCCGATCCCCGGGCCCTCCGCGGCGCTGGCCGCGCTGGTCGCGTCGGGGTTCGCGACCGAGCGGGTGGCCTTCGACGGCTTCCTGCCCCGCAAAGGTCGCGCACGGCGTGAGCACCTGGACGCGTTGGCGGCCGAGCGGCGCACGGTGGTGCTGTTCGTGGCGCCCCACCGGGCGGCGGCGGACCTGCGGGACCTCGCGACCGCCTGCGGTGAGCAGCGACCCGCCGCCGTCTGCCGCGAGCTCACCAAGCTGCATGAGGAGGTGCTCCGCGGCACGTTGGCCGAGCTCGCCGAGCGGGCGGAGGAGGGCCTGCGCGGTGAGCTGACGGTCGTGGTCGCCGGTGCCGTCGTCACCGTGGACGAACCGGACGACGAGGAGCTGGTCGCCCGGGTCGTGGCGGAGGTCGCCGATGGAGCGAGCCGCCGGGATGCCATCCAACGGATCGCGACGGCGAGCGGGACCCCGAAGCGCCGCGTCTACCAGGCGGTGGTCGACGCCGGGATCTGATCGTGCCGCGCCCGCCCGCGGTCCTGCCCGGCGGGCGCCGGCTCGGGGTCCGGCTCCGGTGGGGGTTGCGGCGACGGGTCAGGTTCCGGCGCCGGATCCGGCCCGGGCGGTGACGGGTCCGGTCCCGGCGCCGGTGGGAACGGATCCGGTGGGATCGGCGACGGCTGCGGATCGGGGGTCGGCCCGGGCGTCGGGGAGGGTTGCGGATCGGGGATCGGTGACGGCGGTACCGCCGCCACCGGTTGCGGTCCATCCGGATCGCTCGGCGAGACCAGGTCGCGCAGGGCGGCCACGCAGCCGGCGCAGAGCAGCCGGTTGCGGAACCGCACCAACGCCTGGTCCTCGCGGGAGCAGAACACGCACGCGTCCTGCGGCCGCGCCAGGACGACCCGTTCGCCCTCGACGGCGACCTCGAGCGCATCGCCTTCCCGGATGTTGAGCGACCGGCGGATCGCGGCGGGGATGACGACCCGGCCGAGGTCGTCGACCTTGCGGCGGATCACGTTGGACGTGGTCGCACCATCCATGTTCGGCTCCTCCCGAGGGTCGTGCTCGACCCTACCGTGGGGGTATGACGCGAGCGGTTCAGCCGGACGTGCGTCCTGCGGACACCAGACCCACCGGAGCACACCGTCGGGCGGCCCGGCGTGGCGCGACCGGGCGGCCCGGCGTGGCGCGACCGGG
>SKNP01000471.1 GCA_007120485.1 Nitriliruptoraceae bacterium | reverse complement strand
CGTCACGTAGGGGTGCACCCCGTCGAGCTCCAGCAACCGCACGTGTTCGAGGCCGGCTGAGCGCAGCACCTCGACGACCTGGTCGGCGCTGCGACGGACCTCGTGCGCGTGGTCGGGCTGGGCGCTGATCGACGGGATCCGGACCAGGTCCTCCAGGTGCTGGCGGGCCGTCGGCTGCCACGCCGCCAACGCGGCGGCGACGTCGTCGAGGTGGTCCGGGACGGCCGTGCCGGTCGGCAGGTCGGTCGAGGTCACAGCGCCTCCTGGAGGTCGGGGTACGGACGAACGTCCGCCGGGGAGTCTGCCGCAGCGGCCGGGTCGCTGCCGACGGTGGCTGCCGACCGTCGGCAGCGGACGGGTGTCGGTGGGGTGATCCGCCTGGTGCCCGCGCCGGTGGCCGACGGACCGCCAGCCGCCGTGTTGTCGGGTGCCGTGATGACGCGACTATCCTCCGAGGCCGGTTCACCTCGTGGCCGGTTGACCCCGGTCAGCTTCGACCACCGTTCGATGGAGACGACACCTTGGGACAGGCAGCGGAGGCGTGGGAGCAGCTGTCCGGCATGCTCGCGGACGGCGACGTCAACGCACTGCCGGAGCTGTACGACAAGGACGCGCTCTACCTCGAGCCGTACAACCCGCCGCACCGGGGCAACCTGCTGATCCAGGCCTACCTCAAGGACTGGCTCGGCGGCAAGGACGACATCACGGTCGAGAGCAAGCGCGTGGTCGAGTCCGACGACGGCACCTCGCTCGGGGTCGAGTGGACCATCTCCTACACCGCCGCCGGTCGCCGGTGGGCGGATCTGCCACGGGCGAGCTTCTTCGGGCTGGCCGAGGACGGCCGCATCGAGTACCACCGCGACTACACCTGAGCGCGGTCCCGGTCGGTCACCGCTCCTGACCCGCGATCCTTCGGGCCGCCCGGCGCTCTAGGACCGGCTGAGCAGCCGGTGGAGCAGCAGCCCCACCCCGGTCGCCGCCGCGATCCCGAGCGCGACCTGCCCGGCGGGTGACGGCACGTCCGGGAGACGGTCGCGCAGCCGCACCGGGTTGTGGAAGTCCTGGACGTCCCAATCCATGGCCACCGCCGCGGCGCGCAGCTCGCGGTCGGGGTTGACCACGGTGGGCCGGCCGACCGCGCTGAGCATGGGCAGGTCGGTGATCGAGTCGGAGTACGCGAAGCAGCGGTCGAGGTCGTAGCCCCGGACCTCCGCGACCTGCCGGATCGAGGTGGCCTTCGCGCCCGCGTAGGCGTAGAACTCCAGGGTGCCGTCGTAGCGCCCGTCCTCGTCGAGGCCGGACCGGGTGGCGATCACGTCGGTGATCCCGAGGTACTCGCTGAACGGCTCGACGATCTCCTCGCCGCTGGAGGAGACGATCCACACGTCGCGGCCGGCCCGGCGGTGGGCGGCGATGAGGTCGAGCGCCTCCTGGAAGGCCAGCGGCGCGATCGTCTCCTCCATGGTCTCGCGGACCAGCCGGCGGATGCGCTCGGCCTCCCAGCCCTTGGTCAGCTCCAGCGCCGCGTGGCGTGCCTGCTCCATGCGTTCGTGATCGGCGCCGACCAGCTGGTAGACGACCTGCGCGTAGAGGGTCTTGAGCACCATCGAGGAGCTCAGCAGCCCGTCGCGGAAGAACGTGCGCCCCATCACCAGGGTCGATGAGCGCGCGATGACGGTCTTGTCCAGGTCGAAGAAGGCGGCTTCGGTCGCGCCGGTGGAACCGCGCCGGAACCGTTCGAGCATCGGTTCGCTGAGGTGGTCGGCGTCCGGGCGCGCGTAGCGCTGCTCGGTGTCGACGCCGGGTCCGCTGGCCTGAGCGGCCGCGTCGAGAGCGGCCTGGAACGCGTCGTCCGGCGTTGCTCGCGTCACGCTGTTTCCCCTCGTCCCAGCCGGGTCGCCGCCGGGTTGGTCGGGGTCGGCGATGGTGTGTGCCGACGTCCCGACGAATCTATCCGCCGCCCGGGAAGACGACCCCGGCCACCCGGTCCGGTCCACCGATGACCGGGGGGTCGACGGCGAGCAGCTGCAGGCCGACGTCGGTGATGGTGACGGTCCGTCGACCTCGGTCCAGCCGGATGGGTCCGCCGTCGCCGGACCGCCACACGGTGCCGTCGGGCAACACCACCTGGGCCGACTCGCTCGTAGCCCGTGGTGGGCCGCTGTGCGGGAAGCCCTCGTCCCGGCGCGACGGCTGGCCGTCGACCAACCGGAGCACCCGTCGACGGTCGCGACCGTCGAGTTCGACCACGTCGCCGCGGCGCAGCACCTGCGCCGGCGGCTCCCCGAGCGGTTGCGACCACCGCACGGCGCCGTCGGCTGGCTCCAGCGCCTCGAGTCGGGCACCGGCGGCGCTGACCAGCACCGGGGCGTCGGCGGGGACCCGCTCGCTCGCCAGATGGCGGGGAAGCTCGATGGGCACGCTGCGGTCACCGTGGACCGCAGCCACCTCGCGTCGCCACTGCAGTTCGCCGGTCGCCCGGTCGAGGACCTTCAGTTGCCCGAACGGGCCGCTGCCGCGGGGGCTGCGCGTGCGCACGGCTACGTGGTCAGCCAGGACCTCCGCGTCCCGGGCGAGGAACCCGCGCACCCGGTGGGTCCAGGCTCGACGTCCGTCGTCGGTGATCCACGCGACGGCGCTGGGGGCGACGACCACGGCACCGTCCTCGGCCGGGACGACGGCGGCGGGTGCCAGCGGGTCGGCCAGGCTGCGTCCGGGGCTGCCGTCGTCGCCTGCGGGCACCAGGTCGGCCAGGTCGGCGGTCCACCGCGGCTCGCCCGTCCCGGCATCGAGCCCCTCCAGCGCCGTGTCACCGAGCACCAGCACCCGGCCGTGGCCGGCGGCCACCACCTCGCCGTCCAGGGACCGTTGCCAGCGCACGCAGCCGTCCGGCGCACAGGGCGGCGGACGGACGCGGTCAGGTTCGAGGTGGGCGGGGTCGATCGCGTCACGGTCGTTGACGGCGGCGGACGGCGCCAGCGGGTTCGGCCCGGAGGACGTTGCGCCGCTCCCACCTGGCGTGGACGTCGAGGTGATGACGACCACCCCCACCAGCGCGGCGGCGACCGCCGCCGGTCCGACGCGGCCGAGCGACCGCGGGAACGGACGCGTCCCCCGTCCGGGCGTGGCGTCACGCGGGGCCGGGGTGTCGTGCGGGGTCGGGGTGTCGTGCGGGGTCGGGGTGGCATACGTGGCCAGGGCGGCGCCGCATCTCGGGCACCAGCGGGCGCGGTCTGCGGTGATCCGTTGGCCGCAGTCGATGCAGCCGACCCACGGTGTGTGGGGTGCATCGTCGCGTTGCACCGCTTCGGACCACCCGTCGAGGTCGCGTACGAGCGTACGGCCGGATCTGCGCGTGTCACCGGGTCGCGCCGGTCGTCCACAGCCCCGACGACATCCGCAGCCGGGGGCCGACCGGTCGGACGTAGCGTGCCTGACCGACCTCGAAGGACCGCGATGCACGGGGGAGCGGATGGTCAGGAGTACCGCGATCGACGGCCCGGCCGTGCCGACGCCGGTGGGCGGGCACGACCCGGACGGTGACGGCGACGGTCGGCACGGCACCCCGGGCGACCGTCGCGAGGCCCGACCGGATCCGGGTTCCCACGGTGTGCCGGCCCTCGGCTCGGACGGTGGCGCGGTCCCCGGTACGGAGGGGGCACCGGCCTCCGCTCCGGTGGTGCCCGGGGGAGGCGAGGCGCCCACCAGCGCGCTACCCGTCGAGCTCGCCGTCGACGTCCGCCACGCGGACGCGGTCCGCCGCTGGGTCGAAGGGGTCCTCGGGTGGCAGCCGATCGATGACGGCACCGCAGGGCTCGTGCCGCCGGCGATCGCGTTGGTGGGGCTGGACGCCATCCGACAAGGGCGCGCGGGGATCGCCGACCGCGGCGTGCCGGGAGTGCTGGTCGTCGCCGACGATGCGGACCCGGTGGAGGTCGGCGTCGCCACCACGCAGCTGCGTCCGGCGGCTGTCGTCGGGTGGCCGGGTGGCCGGGACGACCTGGCCTCGGTGGTCGGGCGGGTGCTGGCTGCACCTCGACGGACGACCGTGGGCACCCGCAGCCTGCGCGTCGGTGGTGCGGCCGGCGGGGTCGGGACCTCCGTGGTCACCCTCGCGCTCGCGGGGTTGGAGGCGTGGCAGGGCACGGCGTGCCTGGCGGCGGTACGGCGGCCTCCAGCGGAGGGTGCCGCGGTGCTCACCGCCGCGTTGGCCGACCCGGACCTGTGGGCCCGAGCGACGCCGTTGCCGGGGGTCGGCGGGGGTCGGATGGTCCACCTCGCGGACCGGGCGGTCCCGCCGGAGCCGGGGGACCGACGCATCGGGACGCTGCTCATCGACGCTGGCGTCGATCCGGACGTGGACGTGCTGGTCTGCCGGCGCGATCCGGCGGCGCTCGATGCGCTCGCGGTGACCACGGCCGCCGCGGTCGTCGTGGTCGGCGACGGGCCCGTCACCGTCAGGGAACTCGCCGCGGTCGCCGGTGGTCGGACGGGGATCGCGCTGCCGTGGTCGGTACGGGTCGCCCGAGCCGACCGGCATGGGCGGATCCCCGGTGCGCTGCCGGGTGCCTGGCTGCGGCGGCTGCGTCCGCTCGTGCCGCCAGGTCACGGGTCGCCGGCACGGATGCCGGATGGCGACCGCGACGACGTCGCTCCGGTGGCTCGCGTTCCGGTGG
>SKNP01000309.1 GCA_007120485.1 Nitriliruptoraceae bacterium | reverse complement strand
GTGCCGCGACGAGTTCGCGCTTGGTGGCGAAGTGGTAGAGCAAGCCACCCTTGCTCGCTCCGGTGACGTCGGCCAGCCGGTCGAAGGTGAGTTCGAGCGGCCCGCCATCGCGCATCAGCTCTGCCGCGGCGTCCAGGAAGCGCTCACGATGGCTCGGTCGGGGCATGGGCGTTCCGCTCAACAGGTGCGAGACGAGCCAGGTCGCTGACTCGCGAGGACGGGTGGGGCGACCGATCCTGCGGATCGGGACCGAGTAGAACTATACCGTACGGACGGTACAGTAATAGCCGCGACAGGTGCAGCCGGTCGGGCACGGTCAGGCGCGACGCCTCGAGGCAGCTCCCGGGGCCGTCAGCGGCGGATACACACCCCCGCCGGCGGCAGCGGTCGTTCCCCGACCTGCGGATAGCCGGAGCTGCACCGGCAGTCCGACGCTAGGTCGGCAGGTGCCCCCGGACCTCGGCGGCGGCCTCATCCCCGTAGACCCCGCTGAAGCGAGCGGCGAACTCGTCCGCGTCGATCGAGTACTCCTGGGTCCCGACGTGCTCGAGCACGTAGGTGGCGACCATCGATCCGATCTGCGCGCTGCGCTCCAGCGAGCGCTTCCAGGAGAGTCCCGCCAGGAAGCCGGCCCGGAAGGCGTCGCCGACGCCCGTCGGGTCGGTGCGTTGCTGCTCCGGCGCGGCGGCGACCTCGGTGACCACACCGTCACGGCTGTCGATGACGCAGCCCTTGGCGCCCAGGGTGGTGATGCGGTGCCCGACGCGGGAGAGGATCTCCTCGGCCGACCACCCGGTCTTCGACTCCAGGAGGGTGCGTTCGTAGTCGTTGGTGATGAGGAACGTCGCGTCGTCGACGAGCTTGCGGACCTGTGCACCGTCCATCCGAGCCAACTGCTGGCCGGGATCGGCCATGAAGGGCACCCCGAGCTGGCGACACTCCTCGGTGTGGCGGATCATGGCTTCGGGGTCGTTGGGCGAGATGACCGCCAGATCGATCCGGCCCTGCCGTTCAGCGATGGGCGCCAGCTCGATGAACCGAGCCTCCTCCATCGCGCCGGTGTAGAACGAGGCCATCTGGTTCTGGTCGAGATCGGTGGTGCAGAGGAACCGCGCGGTGTGCCGCAGCTCCGAGACGTGGACCCCCGAGGTATCCACACCATGTCGCTTGAGCCACGCCCGGTAGTCGGTGTTGAAGTCCTCACCGACCGCACCGACCAGCACGGGGGAGAGCCCGAGCTGTCCGAGCCCGAACGCCACGTTGGCGGCGACCCCACCGCGGCGTACCTCGAGTTCATCGACCAGGAACGACAGGCTGACGCGGTCGAGTTGGTCGGGGACCAGCTGCTCGGAGAAGCGACCAGGGAACGTCATCAGGTAGTCGGTCGCGATCGAGCCGGTCACGGCGATGCGCACGGGGCCCTCCGGGTTCGTGGGGCGGGCAGCGTAGTCGCGGCAAGGAGCGGCGATGTGTGCGGCCATCGGGCGGTGACCGGTGGCCCTGGGCGGCCCGTCACGGCTCCACCTAGGTTGCCCGAGGCGACCCGCGCGGGGATCGCGAGCACAACGTTGGAGGGACGCATGGTCGTGTCAGGGCAGCCAGGGGCGAGTACGAACACGATGTCGTCGGCCGCGGTCGTGGCGGATCCTGCGGGGACCAGCGACATCCTGGCGTCGCTCTCACGGCACCTGCTCGTCGACGGCTACGACCTGGTCCTCGACCTCGACCGAAGCCAGGGCACGACCCTGGTCGACCTCCGTTCCGGCGCCTCCTACCTCGACCTGTTCACCTTCTTCGCGTCGAACGCGCTCGGGATGAACCACCCGGCGCTGCTCGACGAGGACGTGCAGCGCCGCCTCGCACGGGCAGCGACCAACAAGCCGTCCAACTCCGATGTCTACACGGCCGAGCTCGAGGCGTTCGTGACGGCCTTCCAACGGGTGCTCGGCGACCCGGCCCTGCCGTACCTGTTCCTGGTCGAGGGTGGTGCGCTCGCGGTCGAGAACGCGCTCAAGACGGCCTTCGACTTCAAGTCCCGTCGTAACGAGGCCGCGGGCCGCGACCCGTCGCTGGGTGGCAAGGCGTTGCATCTGACCGGTGCGTTCCACGGGCGCAGCGGGTACACGATGAGCCTGACCAACACCGACCGGAACAAGACGGCGAGGTTCCCCCGGTTCGACTGGCCCCGCATCGACACGCCAGCGCTGACCTTCCCGCTGGAGGGCAACGAAGCGGCGAACCGCGCGGCGGAGGAGCACGCGTTGGCCCAGGCGAGGGCCGCGTTCGAAGCGGAACCGCACGACATCGCCTGCATCATCGCGGAGCCGATCCAGGGCGAAGGTGGCGACCGTCACCTCTCCGGTCGGTTCCTGGCGGAGCTGCAGACCCTGGCCCACGAGTGGGACGCGCTGTTCGTCCTCGACGAGGTCCAGACCGGGGTCGGGATGACGGGCACACCCTGGGCCTACCAGCAGTTGGACCTGCAACCCGATGTGGTCGCGTTCGGCAAGAAGACCCACGTCTGCGGCATCATGGCCGGCGGCCGGCTCGAGACCATCGACGACCACGTGTTCCGCACGTCGTCACGGCTCAATTCGACGTTCGGCGGCAACCTGGTCGACATGGTGCGCGCCACCGTGATCCTCGAGACGATCGAACGCGACCAGCTCATCGAGCGCGCTGCGAGGCTCGGCACCGACCTGCTCAGCCAGCTGCAAGGCCTCGCCGATCGGATCCCGGAGGTCACCCAACCACGCGGACGTGGCCTGATGTGCGCGATCGATCTGCCGGATGCGAGCACACGCGACCAGGTCCTCGATCGGCTGTTCTCCGTCGAGCAGGTCATGCTGCTCGGCTGCGGGACCCGCTCGGTCCGCTTCCGTCCGCCGCTGACCGTGCACGCCGACGAGCTGGCTCGAGCGGTTACCGCGCTCGAGCGCACGATCACCGATGTCCTGGGCTGAACCCGCCAAGGAGGCTGCTGTGTCCGAGGTCCTTGAACTGTCGTCCTCGCTGGACGGATCACCGATCGATGCCGGCAACGATCCGGTCGAGTTGACCAACCCTGCCGACCGCAACGACGTGGTCAGCCGCGTTCGCTTGGGAGACGCGCAGACCTTCGCCGATGCCGCCGCTCGTGCGTCGGCACAGCAGGCCGACTGGGCAGCGGTTCCGGCACCGGTCCGAGGGGTCGCGATCCACGACCTCGCCAACATCCTCACGGCGAACAAGGAGGCGCTCGCCCGGATCGTCACGCGCGAGATCGGCAAGCCGTACGGCGAAGCGCTCGGCGAGGTCCAGGAAGCGATCGACACCTGCATCTACTTCGCTGCCGAGGGCCGTCGTCTGCATGGGATGACCGTGCCCTCGGAGATGCCGGACAAGCAGCTGTTCACCTACCGCAAGCCGGTGGGGACCATGGCGGTGATCACCGCCGGCAACTTCCCGATCGCGGTCCCATCGTGGTACCTCGTCCCCGCGCTGCTGGCCGGCAACGCGATCGTCTGGAAGCCCGCGGAGTACGCCCCGGCCATCGCGGATGCGTTCGTGCGCTGCATCCGCGCCGCCGGTATCCCGTCGTCTGCCGTGCAGTTGGTGCTGTGCAACGGACCCGACACCTCGACGGGCCTGGAGACGGCGCTGGAAGCCGGCCACGTGCAGAAGGTCGGATTCACCGGGTCGTCGGAGGTCGGTCGGTCCATCGCGGCACGATGCGGTCGGCACCTGGTATCGCCGACGCTGGAGTTGGGCGGCAAGAACCCCTTGGTCGTCATGCCCGATGCGGAGCTCGACCTCGCCGTCGAAGGGGCACTGTTCTCCGGCTTCGGGACGGCCGGGCAGCGTTGTACCTCGCTCGGTGTCGCGATCGTGCACCGTTCGGTCCACGAGGAGTTCCTCACACGCTTCACCGCCGCCGTCGAGGATGCGGCCATCGGTGACCCGATGCAGGACGTGCTCTACGGCCCCATGATCGATGCGCGGTTCGACGAGCGGTTCAACGGCTGGCTCGAGGAGATCCAGCCGCATCACCGCACCTCCGGGTCGTCCGCGATCGGCCCGATCACCAGCGCCTCGCCCCGCAAGGGTTTCGTCGGGGACCCCGATGTCGGCCGTTACCAGCACCCGGTCATCGTCGACGGTGTCACCCCGAACGACTCGCTCTACCAGGAGGAGACGTTCGGTCCGATCGTGCCGGTGACCACCTTCGACACCTTCGATGACGCGATCGCCTTGGCCAACGGGCACGGCTACGGGCTGTCCGCGTCGATCTACACCACTCGGGCGGATCAAGCGTTCGGGTTCCGCGAAGGTGTCACCGCCGGGATGGTCAGCGTCAACAACTCGACGTCCGGTGCCGAAGCCCACCTGCCGTTCGGAGGCAACGGCCGCTCGGGGACGGGTGGTCGGCTCTCCGGCGCCTGGGTGCTCGAGCAGGTCACGACGTGGCAGTCGATGAACTGGGACCACTCGGGCAAGCTGCAGAAAGCCCAGATGGACGTCGACACGGTCGAGACCGACCACGACTTCCGCATCTGACCGAGGTGTCGGCGACCGCTCGGCCCGGTCGCGGGCCGGGCGACGCCGCGCCGCATCCTCCAAAAAGTGCTGGAGCAGGGGCGCGGGGTGGATTGCTCGTCGTGCGGGCATGGGGGGAGCTGGCGGGGGCATGGGCAAAGG
>SKNP01000361.1 GCA_007120485.1 Nitriliruptoraceae bacterium | reverse complement strand
TGGACGCGACGCACCCGGACGACCGCGCCCCGCTGGCCGCGTGGCGGACGGCGGTGCTCGATGGCGACGTCGTCGCGACCGAGTTCCGGATCCCCCAGCCCGATGGCACCGTGCGGTGGCTCGAGGTGCACGGGCGTCGGACGGGCGAACACGTGGTCGGGGTGATCCGTGACGTGACGGCCCGACGGGCTGCGGAGGACGAGTTGCGTCACCGGGCCCGCCACGACGAGCTGACCGGGCTGGCCAACCGAAGCGTCCTGCGGCGTCGGCTGGAGACCTTCGCTGGCGACGGCGGTGTCGGCGGACTGCTCCTGCTCGACCTCGATCGCTTCAAGGACATCAACGACGCGTTCGGTCACCCCCTGGGGGACGCGGTCCTGGTGGCCGTCGCCGACCGGCTCCGGGGTTCGCTGCGGTCCGACGATCTGCTGGTCCGGCTCGGCGGCGACGAGTTCGCCGTCGTGACCGAGGGGACCGACGGGCAGCTCGACGCGTTGGCTGAGCGGTTGGTCGGGGTGCTCGCCCAGCCGCTGGAGGTCGACGGGGTCGAGGTCACCGTCGGCGTCAGCATCGGCATGGTGCGCGTCCCCCAGCACGGGACCGAGCCGGACGAGCTGCTGCGTCGCGCGGACCTCACGATGTACGCCGCGAAGGCGGGTGGCGGTGGCTGGCGGACCCACGTCGTGGCCGACGAGCAGGGCACCGCACGCCGCATCGAGCTCATGGGGCAGATCCGAGAGAGCCTGGACCGCGGGGGCGGCTTCGACGTGCACTTCCAGCCGAAGCTCGACCTGGTCACGGGGCAGGTGCCATCCGTGGAGGCGCTGGCTCGCTGGTCGGACCGCGAGGGTCGGCCGGTGTCGCCCTCGGAGTTCGTTCCCTGGATGGAGTCCCACGGGATCGGTGACCGTCTCGCGCAGCGCGTCCTGACGCAGGTCCTCGGGTCGTTGCGGGGGTGGCGCGACCAGGGACTGGATCTGACGGTGGCGGTCAACGTCTCACCTCGGACCCTGCGGCATCCCGGCTTCGTCGAGGACACGCTCGCCGTGTTGCGAGCGGCGGACGTCCCCAACGACCGCCTGCTGCTCGAGATCACCGAGGACGCCCTGGCGGGGGAGGTCGCGACGCTGCGACGGGTCCTCGACCAACTCCGCGAGCACGGGATCCGGCTGGCGATCGACGACTACGGGACCGGGTACGCCTCGATCAGCCACCTCCGGCGGTTCCCCGTCGACGAGGTGAAGCTGGACCGATCGTTCACGATCGGGATGCTGCGCGACCCCCGCGATGCCGCCATCGTCCGGTCGACGATCGCGCTGGCCCACGAACTGGGCTACGAGGTCGTCGCCGAAGGCGTGGAGGACGAAGCGGTGCTCCACCATCTGCGTGACCTGGGGTGCGACCTGGCGCAGGGCTACCACATCCGGCGTCCGGCCCCCGCCGACGACCTCACCGCCTGGCTGTGTGCGCGCGCAAGGGCGCCCGTGACCGTTGCCTCGTGGGAGCCCGTCGCCGACGCTCGGTGACGCCAGGACCGCGGTCAGCGAGCGTCGACGTGGCTGCTAGTCTCGCTGGCCGGGCGATGATGCCGGCGACGCGGTGGTCGCCGTGCGGTGCTCGTCCGCTGGGCCCGCCACCCGCCGCGACCGCGACCTTCCGGGCACCCGCTTCCGGGAGGCGACCGCACGAACGACGCCGCATCTCTCCCCGGCCCCACCACCGCCGGAGGCGATCGTGCTCGGTACCGCACCCACCGTCCCCGTCCCACCGATGGCGACCGGTGACGCCCGCGTCGCGGTCCGTCGACCGGGCACGGCGGCGACCGAGCCGCCGTCGTACTGGGATGCCCTCGAGCCGTTGCTCCCGGACGTCAAGAAGCCGGCGCAGTACGTCGGTGGCGAACACAACCAGCAGGTCGCGACCTGGACCGACGTCCAGACGCGTTGGCTGCTGTGCTACCCGGACACCTACGAGGTCGGGCAGCCCAACCAGGGCATCCAGATCCTCTACGAGATCCTCAACGAGCGGTCGACGGCGCTCGCGGAACGGTGCTACGCGCCATGGGTCGACCTCGAGCCGCTCATGCGCGAGCGGGGGATCCCGACGTTCTCGTTGGAGACGCACCGGCCGGTGTGGGCGTTCGATGTCTTCGGGGTGTCGCTGCCGCACGAGCTCGGCCACACCAACCTGCTGAACCTGCTGGATCTGGGCGGGGTGCCGCACCGGGCCGCCGACCGCAGCATCGACGACCCGTTGGTGCTCGTCGGCGGGCATGCGGCCTACAACCCGGAGCCGCTCGCGCCGTTCATCGATGCGGCCGTCATGGGCGATGGTGAACAGGTCACCCTCGAGGTCGACGACGTCGTGCGTGCCTTCAAGGCCGAACGTGAACCTGGGGGTGCGCTGGCCGAGCTGTCGGACGCGGACGCTCGACAGCACCTGCTGCGCCGCCTCGTCGACGTCGAGGGGGTGTACGTCCCCGCCTTCTACACGCCGAAGTACCACGAGGACGGTCGACTCAAGCGCACCGTGCCCAACGAGCCCGGTGTTCCTTCGCTCGTGCCCAAGCGCACGATCCAGGACCTCGAGGAGTGGCCGTACCCGCAGAAGCAGATCGTGCCGATGACCGAGACGGTCCACGAGCGCTTCAGCGTGGAGATCTTCCGCGGCTGTACCCGCGGGTGCCGGTTCTGTCAGGCCGGGATGATCACCCGGCCGGTCCGTGAGCGGCGTCCGGAGACCATCAACCGGTTGGTCGAGGAGGGCGTCAAGGACACCGGGTTCAACGAGGTGGGTCTGCTCAGCCTGTCGTCGGCGGACCACTCGGCGATCGGGCCGGTCGCCCGCGACCTCGCGGACACCTACGAAGGCACGACCACCTCGCTGTCGCTGCCATCCACGCGGGTCGACGCCTTCAACGTGACGTTGTCGAACGAGCTCGCGCGCAACGGCCGGCGCACCGGCCTGACCTTCGCCCCGGAGGCTGGCAGCGAACGGATGCGCGCGGTCATCAACAAGATGGTCTCCGAGGAGGACCTGCTGCGCACCGCGGAGACCGCGTTCTCCGAAGGTTGGCGGCAGATCAAGCTCTACTTCATGATCGGCCTGCCCACCGAGGAGGACGAGGACGTCCTCGCCATCGCCGACCTCGGGATCAAGACCTACGCGATCGCCCGGAAGTACGGCAAGGCGAACAAGGTCACGATCTCGGTCGGTGGGTTCGTCCCCAAGCCCCACACACCGTTCCAGTGGGCGGCGCAGGACTCCCCGGAGGAGATCAAGCGCAAGCTGTCCGCGATCCGCCACCGCATCAAGGACCACGGCGGCCTCAAGCTGCGGACCAACGACCCGGAGGAGGGCGTCATCGAGGGGCTCCTCGCGCGCGGCGACCGACGCGTCGCGGCGGCGGTCGAGCGGGCCTGGCAGCTCGGTGCCCGGTTCGACGGGTGGCACGAGATGCCGACCCTGGAGACCTGGTACCAGGCGATGGCCGAGACGGGGGTCGACCTCGCGTGGTTCTCCTCCCGTGAGCGCGACGAGAACGAGGCGCTGCCGTGGGACCACCTCGATAGCGGTCTCGAGAAGGGTTGGCTCTGGGAGGACTGGCAGGACGCGCAGTCCGACCAGCAGCTCGACGACTGCCGGTGGTCCCCGTGTTACGACTGCGGTGTCTGCCCCGGCCTCTCGATCGAGCACGACACCGGCTACACCGGCGGCTTCCAGCTGCCGGTCCTTCCCAGCAACCTCGGCGGCAGTGAGTCGCTGCCGACCACACCGGAGCGCTACGCCAGCAACGACGGCTGAGCGCCGGACCGAGGTGAGCGCGCCGCACCCCGGTGCCCGGAGACGCTCACCACGAAGAAGACCTGGCACGATCAGGAGACGACGACCGAGAGGAGGTGTCCGGTGCACGAGCGGTACCGCATCCGCTGGACCAAGGTCGACCGCACGCGGTTCGTATCCGCGCGCGATCTGACCTCGGTGTGGGAGCGAGCGTTGCGCCGGGCTGACCTGCCGATCGCCTACTCCGAAGGTTTCACGCCCCACGCGAAGGTGTCCTTCCCCGACGCGCTGCCGGTCGGGGTCTCCTCGACCGGTGAGTACGCCGAGTTGACCTTCGCCGCACCCATCGATCCGACCCCGGATCTGGGAGCGCTGTCCGCCACGCTCCCGGCGGGCATGGACATCACGACCTACCTGCGGGTCCCTGACGGCGCGCCGAAGCTGGCGAAGATGCTGCAGGTGACCCTCTGGGAGCTCAGCTGGCCCGCGGCCGACCCGGTCGCGGCGTCCGAACTGACCGAGCTCCTGCAGCGACGCAGCGACGAGCTGTTGGCCAGCCAGCACGCCGAGGTGATCCGGCACCGCCCCGATGGCGACCGGACGATCGACGTGCGGCCAGCGCTGCTCGCGCTCGCGGCTGCAACCCGCCCCGGACCGACAGGTCCGGGCGCACGCACCGTCCTCCGCGCGGTGCTCCGCAACGACGGCCCAACCGTGAGACCGACCGACCTCCATGCTGCGCTGACACGTGATGATCTGGCCGCGCCGAGCGCGGTGTTCCGTGTCGCCCAGGGCACGCCCGTCGACGACGGGCTCGCGGAAGCCCTCAGCGGCGAGGTCGAACCACTGGTCCCCGATGACGTCGACGCGGAGGCCGCCTGACGTAAGCGAGCCTCACG
>SKNP01000404.1 GCA_007120485.1 Nitriliruptoraceae bacterium | reverse complement strand
GGGTCCTGCCACGCCGCGGAGGAGTCCCAGACCTGCTCCAGCAGCTGCGAGCGCGAGAACACCGTCCGCGGCGACAGCGCCAGGAACAGCAGGAGGTCGAACTCGCGGCGGGTCAGTTCGACCGGCCGTCCGGCGACGGCGACCTCGCGGGTGGCCGGGTCGATGCGCAGGTCGCCGAAGAGGATCGGCTGCGCCACCGGCACGGACGAGGCGCTGCCCTCGTCGGGGGCGGCCCGGCGCAGCACCGACGTCACCCGCAGCGCGAGTTCGCGCGGGGAGAACGGCTTGACGACGTAGTCGTCCGCTCCCAGGCCCAGCCCGCGGATGCGGTCCTCCTCCTCACCGCGGGCGGTCAGCAGGATCACGGGCGTGTTGGACCGTGCGCGCAGCTCCCGCAGGACCCGCCACCCGTCGACGGTCGGCAGCATCAGGTCGAGCACGACCAGGTCGAACCGGCGCTGGATCAGCTCGCGCAACGCGGCCGCCCCGTCCGGCGCGACCGTGACCCGATGGCCGTCGCGTTCGAGGTAGCTGGTCACGACCTCACGCACCATCGGCTCGTCGTCGACGACGAGCAGGTCCGCGCAGGCCGAGCGCGGCGGGGCCGGGTCGGTCGAGGTCACCCTTGGAGCCTACGTGCCGACGGCTCGAGCGTGCGGCCACGGACCGCCAGTTTCGCGGGATTTTCCGTGCGGTCGGTCGCCGGCTCTGTTTTGGTGGAGGTAGCGAGCGGCGAGCAGGAGGTGCCTCGTGGCCGACCCGCGACCACCGACCGGTTCTGACCGGGCCTGGTGGCGCACGCGCGGCGCTGTGATCGGCGGGGTGCTGGCCGCGGTGGCCGCGATCGTGGTCGTGCTGGTCTGGTTCCAACCGCAGACGCTGCTGTTCGACACCGTCGTCGAGGACGAGTTCCCCGTCGCTGACCCCGGTGACGATGCCGACGATGATGCCGATGACCCGGACGTCGAGGTGGCGGATCCGGCCGAGGGGGACGAACCGGACGCGGCAGACGACGACGGCGACACCGACGACACCGCCGCGGACGGCGACGACCCGGACGCTGACGACCCGGACGCTGACGACTTCGATGCGGAGCCTGAGGCCGAGCCCGCCAGCCCGGTGGCGCTGGCGACCGGCAGTTTCGAGTCACGCAACCGCTACACCGTCACCGGCGACGCGACGAACCATGAGATCGACGGCGAACGGATCCTGCGGCTGGAGGACTTCGAGTCGACCAACGGCCCCGACCTCTACGTCTACCTCACCGCGGCCGACCACGCCGATGACGACGAGGCGCTCGATCAGGACGCGATCGATCTCGGTGACCTGCGGGGCAACGTCGGCGACCAGAACTACGCCATCGACACGGACGTCGATCTCGACCACTACGACACGGTGGTGATCTGGTGCGAACGCTTCAGCACCAGCTTCGGCGCCGCCGACCTCGAGCCAGCCTGACCCGCGTGCGGGTCATCGGTCGGCGTGCCTGGGGTGGTCGCGGATCTGCTCGGGTCGCCAGGGCCACTCGTCTTCGAGCCACGCACGGACGGTCGTGGCGAGCAACGCGTCGAGGTCCGCAAGGTCAGCGCGGACCCAGGTCTGCACGTGCACGTCGGTGCCGGGCCGGTCGTCGGGGTAGATGTAGACGCATCCGATGACGTCGGCGCGATCGGTCGGGCCATGAGCTTCGAGCACCGTGTAGGTGAAGCCGACCCGGTCGCGGAAGTGGTCGTGGTGCATCTGCAGGTCCGTGAGGTTCTCCTCGAGCGACATCGGCTGCGGCCAGGTGCCGTCCGGGAACCCTGGCGTGGCACGGACGTGCTCGATGGAGCCCATCCACGCCGCATGGTCGCGCTCGTTGTGCTCCGGACCGAGAGGCCGGAGCCGGAAGACCGCGTGATCCAGGTGGGTCGGCGGGGAGAAGTCATCCGGGACGAACGGCTCGACAGGTCGCACTGGCTCGCTCCGCTTCGGGTCAGTCGGTGGATTCCCAGAGGAGCGTTTTTCACGCCCGCCAGCCGAACCGGTCCTGGTGCGCGTTGAGATGCATCAGCGCGAGCACGGTGTCCTGGACGCGACGCTCGTCGTACACGGCTTCTTCGATGTTCGACCTTGGCGCGGTTCAGGCTACGTGGAATCAGGCGACGTGGAAGCCGAGCATCCCGGCTCTCCGGGGGATGTGGAAGCGCGAGTTCGGTCTCGTGCGCCCGCTGACCCGGCACGGCGGCGTAGGGTGAGCGGCTCCAACGTGTTGACCAGCCCTCCTCGGAAAGGTGCCTCCATGTTCGGCATCTCGGCGCTGTGGCGCTACCCGGTGAAGTCGCTGCGGGGCGAGCGTGTCGAGAGCGCCGAGGTCAGCCCGTACGGGCTCGTGGGTGATCGTGCCTTCGGGATCGTCGATGAGACGACCGGTCACGTCCTGACCGCGCGTCGCGAACCACGGTTGCTCTTCGCGACGGCCCGATGGCACGACGGCGACGTCGAGATCACGGGGCCGGACGACCGGCCGCTGGACACCGACGACGCGTTGTCGCACTGGCTCGGCCAGCCGGTGCGGCTGGCCCCGGCTGGCGGAGAAGGCGGCATCTACGAGAACCCGAGCGACAGCGAGCAGGAGACCGACTGGATCACCTGGCAGGGTCCCGGACATGCCTGGCATGACAGCGGACGCACCCGCATCTCGATGGTGTCCACCACGACGCTCGGCACGTGGGCGCCGGAGCGCTTCCGACCCAACGTGCTCCTCGAGGGAAGCGGGGAGGACGAACTGCTCGGCCAACCGGTGCGACTTGGGACGGCCACCCTCGAGGTGGTCAAGCGCGTGGGCCGATGCGTGATGGTCACCAGAGCTCAGCCCGGACTCGACGTCGACCGTGAGGTGCTGCGTCGCATCCACCGCGAGCGAGGAGGCGACCTGTCGGTCGGGGCCGTGGTCACGACGTCTGGCGTGGTCGCCGAGGGTGACCGGTTGGCCCCACTCGCTTGACCACCGGCGGTGGCCGCGATCGCCACGCCCTCACGCCACCTCGCGGCGCTCGCGGATCATCAGCACGGCCAGCGGCACCGAGCCGAGCAGGATCAACCCGAGCGCCGGCACCGACGCACGCGTGTAGAACGCCTCCGCGGTGGCCGACCACACGCGGGTCGCCAGCGTGTCGTAGCCGGTCGGGGCGAGGAGCAGCGTGGCTGGGAGCTCCTTGAGTGCGGTGAGGAACACCAGCGCCCCGCCAGCCAGCGCGCCACGACGAGCGAGCGGGACCGTGACCCGCCGCAAGGTCGTGACCCGCGACGAACCCAGGCTCCGCGAGGCAGCCTCCACGTTCGGGTTGACCTGCAGCAACGACGAGCGGATCGAACCGATCGCCTGCGGCAGGAACAGCGCGACGTAGGCGAACACCAGCATCGCGAGCGTCTGGTACAGCGTCGGTGCGGCACGGATGCCGAAGAACACCAGGGCGAGGGCCACCACGATGCCCGGCAACGCGTAGCCGGTGAACGACACGCGCTCAGTCAACCGCGCGATGCGTGATCGGGTTCGACCCGACCAGATCGCCACCGGCATCGCCGCGAGCACGGCCACGACCGCGCCGAGACCGGCGGCGAGCAGGCTCCGTCCAGCCGCACCCACGGCGAAGTTGACCTGCTCGCCCGCCTGGAGGCCGCGCACCAGCCAGTACACGATGACCGTCATCGGGGTCACCAGACCGACCACCACCACGAGGCTGCACAGGCCGGCTGCGGGCCACCGCCAGGCACGCAACGGCACGGTCGGCGGCGGGCGGGTCGGTCCGCGGCTACCGAACTGGCCACCACGGTCTCGGGCGGTCCGGGCCTCGATGATGATCACCACGATCGTCATGGCCACCAGGAGCAGACCGAGGACCGCGGCCGGCGATCGGTCGAACGCACTTCGGTACTGCAGGTACAGCCCACGGGTGAACGTCGAGTACCGCAGGATCGACACGGCCCCGAAGTCGCTGAAGACGTACAAGGTGACCAGGATCGCGCCGGCCGCTGCGCTGGCCCGCAACTGCGGGACCGTCACCTTGAGGAACGTGCGGACGGGACCGTGCCCGAGGATGCGGCTCGCTTCCTCCAGCGAGGGGTCGAGCCCTCGGAGCGAGGCCTGCACGGTGATCAGCACGTACGGGAAGCTGAACAGCGTGAGCGCCACGAACGCACCCCAGAACCCGTACGGGCTCGGCGGCACGATCCCGAACCAGTCCTCGATCAGCCCGCCACGGGCGAACGCGCCGACCAGGGCGAACGCGCCGACGTAGGTCGGGATCACCAGCGGCAGCGCGGTCGCGATCGCGAAGAACCTCCGCGCCGGCATGTCGCTGCGGGTCGTCAGCCACGCGACCGGCACCCCGAGCAACAGGCTCGCGGCCGTCACCGACGCGCCCAACAGCAGGGTCCGGCCGGCCAGCCGCGCGGTCTCCGCGTCGGTGACGATGTCGAGGATCTGCTGCCCGCTGAGGTCGCTCGCCGCGACCAGCAGGTAGACCGCGGGCAGCAGCATCACGGTCGCCACCAGCACCGCCGGGATCCACACGATCGGGTGCATGCCGGCACGACGCCGACGGTCGCCCGGTTCGGGGGCGACCGGCAGGGTCGGCTCGAGCTGGTCGCTCGAAGGTGGGGCCGGTGTGGTCATGGGTCGCCCGACGGTACCCGGCGGGGG
>SKNP01000021.1 GCA_007120485.1 Nitriliruptoraceae bacterium | reverse complement strand
GACCCAGACCCTGCCGCAGCGGATGCCCAAGACGCTGGCCGTGGACGTGGAGGGGGCGCTGCCCAAGGGCACCGTCGCCAAGGACCTGATCCTGCACGTGCTCAACACGATCGGGGTCGATGGCGGCAACGGGCACGTGATCGAGTACCGGGGCGAGGCGATCCGTGAGATGTCCATGGAAGGCCGCATGACGGTCTGCAACATGTCGATCGAGGGCGGTGCCCGGGCCGGGTTGATCTCCCCGGACGAGACCACGATCGCCTACCTCAAGGACAAGCCGTTGGCTCCCACGGGCGCCGACTGGGACGAAGCCGTCGCGACCTGGCGGTCGCTGGCGACCGACGAGGACGCGGTGTTCGACCGCACCGTGCGTATCGATGCCACCGAGGTCGCCCCGACGGTCACCTGGGGCACCACCCCGGCGCAGAGCGTCGCGATCGACGAGCGCATCCCGACCCTCGACGAGGCTCCGGACGAGGCGACCGCCAAGCAGTGGCAGCGGTCCTTCGGCTACATGGGCCTCGAGGGCGGAGAACGCTTCCAGGACCTGCAGTTGGACAAGGTGTTCATCGGCTCGTGCACCAACGGGCGCATCGAGGACCTGCGCGCGGTCGCGGAGGTCGTCGACGGCCGGAAGGTCGCCGACGGGATCGAGGTCATGGTGGTCCCCGGCTCCGGCCTGGTGAAGGCCGCCGCGGAGGCCGAAGGCATCGCCGACATCCTCATCGAGGCCGGCATGCAGTGGCGTGATCCCGGCTGCTCGATGTGTCTGGGGATGAACCCCGACCAGCTCCGGCCGGGGGAGCGTTGCGCGTCGACCTCGAACCGCAACTTCGAGGGCCGGCAGGGGTTCCAGGGCCGCACCCACCTGGTGTCCCCGGCGATGGCCGCCGCCGCCGCGGTCGAGGGACGCATCGTCGACGTCCGCGAGCACCTGGGTTCGTGAGCCCAGGGCCGGGCTTTTCGCCCGGTCCAGCCCCCGCCACCTGCGACCTTCCTGCCGAGGAGCCAACCATGCAGCCGGTGAGCACCGTCACCAGCCACGCCTGCCCCATCGACGCCAACGACGTCGACACCGATCAGATCGTGCCGAAGCAGTACCTCAAGCGGGTCGAGCGCACCGGTTTCGGGCCCTTCGCGTTCGCCGAGTGGCGCTACGAGCCGGACGGCGCCCCGCGCCCCGAGTTCGCGATGAACAAGCCGGAGCACCAGGGCGCACAGGTGATGGTGACGGGGCGGAACTTCGGCTGCGGCTCGTCCCGAGAGCACGCCCCGTGGGCGCTCGAGGACGCCGGGTTCAGCGCCATCGTCGCACCGAGCTTCGCCGACATCTTCCGGACCAACTGCGGGAAGGTCGGGATCGTGTGCGCACCGATCGACGACGCGGATGTCCGCCGGCTGTTCGAGCTGATCGACGCGGATCCATCGGTGCCGGTGACCGTCGATCTGGAAGCGCAGACGGTGTCGGCCCCGGCCGTGGGGGACCTGGCTGGCGTGGATGCGGCATTCGACATCGACCCGCACACCAAGCACTGCCTGCTCAACGGCCTCGACGACGTCGCCTTGACGCTCGAGCACGCCGACGACATCGCCGCCTACGAGGCATCCCGGCCGACGTGGAAGCCCCGCGTCCCCACCGGCTGAGCCGCTACAGCGGCACCGCGAGGTCATCGATCAGCTCGCCGCCGATGGCGGTGAGCGCGGCGGGAGCCACCGACAGCTTGAGGCGCCGGCTGCCGCCGCCGACCACGACCCGGTCGAGCTCACCGATCCGAGCATCGAGGTACAGCGGCAGGTCGCTCGGCAGCGCGAACGGGGTCACGCCGCCGATCTCCATGCCGGTGACCTCCTGGGTCAGCGCCGGGGGCGCGAACGACAGCTTGCGGACGCCGAGCAGCTTGCGGACCCGCTTGTTGACGTCCAGCTTGGTGGTCGCCAGTGCGATCGCGGCGGCGGTCACCGGCGGATCGTCCTTGGACGCGACCACGATGCAGTTCCCCGAGATCTCCAGCGGGTAGCCGTAGTGTTCGCAGAAGTCGGCGGTGTCGGCCAGGGCCGGATCGATCTCGATCACCTCGTACGGTGCGTCGGTCGCCGCGACGGCGTCCAGCACCCGCTGCTCGAGCTCGTTCGCGTCCTCCACGGTGGCCTCCAGCCGGTGTCGTCGTCACGTCCGTTGCAAGGTACGCGCGGGCACGGACAGCTCGGTGTCCGTCAGCGCCCCATGCTGTCCCGGGAGCCGCCCACCCAGCGGGTCGCGGTCACGGTGGATCCACGCCACCTCGGCGGTGGCGACCACCAGCAGGTCACCGATCCGGCCCCGGACCCCGTCACGGAGACGCGAGGACGGGCCGAACCAGCCGGCACCGATCGCCTCGTCGCGCGTGACCACCCGTCCGGCGTCGCCGATGTGCTCACGCCAGCGGGCGGCGACCTCATCGACGGCGCCCGCGACCACATGCAGCTGCCGCGCCCGGGGGTCGCCGCCGAAGAGGCGCACGCCCTCGAGCAGGTCGGGCCGGTCGGCGAGGTCGACGAAGGCGGCGTCGTCGACCCGGACCATCCCGTGATCAGCGGTCACCACCAGCGCGACGTCCGAGGGGAGCTGTTGGCGGCATCGCTCCAACGCGGCGTCGACGCGCGCGAGCTCGGCGCACCAGGTATCCGAGCCGGGACCGGCCAGGTGACCGGCCGCGTCCAGGTCCCCGTGGTGGGCGTACACCAGTGCCGGGCCGGGCGATGCTGCGTCGACCGCCGCCGCCAGCGTGGTCTCCAGGTCGCTTGCGGTGACGACCGTGCCGTCGCGCAGACCCGCGCGTGTCAGCCCGGAGGTGGCGAACTCCGGCCGCAGCACGGTCGTGGCCCGCACCCCACGCGCTCGCGCTCGAGCGAACACCGTCGGACGGGGCTGGAAGGCCTCGGGGGACACCTCGCCGCTGGCGTCCGGCCCTTCGAACTGGTGGTCCCAGCGCCAGGTGAGCGAGATCAAGGTCCGCTCGTGGCCGGGGACGGCGATGCCGGTCCCGGTGATGCCGTGCTCGATCGGGGTGAGGCCGGTCCCCAGCGAGGTGAGGTTGGTCGGTGTGGTCGTCGGGAAGGTGGCGTCCAACGTCGGGCCAGAGGCGGACGCGAGGGTCGGTGCGAGGTCGGCGTGGTCGTCGAGTAGCGCCTGACCGAGCCCGTCGATGACCACGACGACCACGCCGGCCGGTCGGCCATCGAGGTGCAGAGGGGACGGATCCCCGCCGTCGATCGCGGCGAGCCCCGCCGGCAGCACCGAGGTGAGCGAACCGGACCCGGTCGTCGGGGGGCGCAGCGTCGGCGTAGCGATCAGTAGCCCAACTCGAGGTGGACCGGACCGAGGAGCTCGTCACCGCGGGCGTACCGTTCGACGTTCTCGCGGACACGTCCCCACAGCAGCTCCAAGCCCATCTCCGGGGTGTTGCCGACGTGCGGGGTGATGATCGCGTTCGGTAGGTCCCACAGCGGGTGACCATCGGGCAGCGGCTCCGGGTCGGTCACATCCAGCGCGGCACCCCCGATCCGTCCCTGCTGCAGGGCGTCCACGAGCGCGTCGGTGTCCACGTGCCGGCCACGGGCGACGTTGACCAGCCAGGCTTCATCCGTCATGGCGGCCAGCGCGTCAGCATCGATGATGCGCTCGGTCTGCGGGGTGAGCGCCAGCGCGAGCACGACCAGGTCCGCCCGGCTCAGCGCGTCATGCAGCTGGTCGGTGCCCACCACCTCGGCGACCCCGGAGATCGGCTCGGGCCGGTTGCGGACCACCGTCAGGTAGGCACCGAACGGCAGCACGAGCCGAGCGAACGAGCGGGTGATCTCGCCACCGCCCAGGATGCACACGTGCGACCCGAGCAGGTTGTGGCCGTACGGCCCGGTCCAGGTGCGCTCGCGGGCGTAGCGGCCGACGCCACGCATCCCACCGAGCGCCAACGCCAACGCGTGCTCGGCGACCGGTTCGGCGTAGACACCCTTGCCGCAGGTCCAGAGACGGTCCCCGTCGAGGGTGTCGCGGAACGGCTCGATGCCAGCCCACGGCAGCTGGACCCACCGGATCTTCGGGTGCTCTTCGAGCACGCGGCCCAGCTCCTCCGCGCCCTTCGGGTCGGTCCAGACCACCGCCTCGGCGTCCTCGATCCCGACGTGCTGGCCACCGCCCTCGGTGATGGCCGAGGCGAGCGCGGACATCTCCCCCTCGGGGAGCAGCGCACAGCGGGGAGCTTCCACCGGACCCTCCGAGCGGTCGAGAGCGGGGACGGCACGGTAGTCCGGTCGCAGCTGCATGGCACAGCCGCACGAGCGGGCTCGCTGCGCTCACGACGAGGTCGCCGCGGTGGTTGCTGGCCTACCTCGACGAGGACCGGACGCAGGACCATGGACGGGCCGACGCAGCTCGCGTCGTCCGGGACGGCCGTGCCTCACGACCGGATGCGGTAGGACAGCCACACGACACCGTTGGTGAAGCGGCGCTGGTCGACCAGGGAAAGGCCGAAGCGGAGCCCGTCTGGCAGTAGCGGTGTGCCACCGCCGACCACCACCGGTGCGACGAAGCACTCGACCCGGTCGACCAAGCCGGCGGCCAGCGCGTGCGCCGCCAGGTTCGGTCCAGCGATCGTGAGGTCGGCGGTCGCCGCCGCCTTCAGCTGGTGCACCGCCTCGGCGTCGAAGGCAG
>SKNP01000466.1 GCA_007120485.1 Nitriliruptoraceae bacterium | reverse complement strand
GTCTTCCACGACACCGCGCGGTAGGCCTCGTCCGGTGACAGCACACCGGTGAGGAGCACCCCGATCGCGCCGACCATCAGGGCCAACGACAGCTGGAGGTCGGTGGCGATCACCAGCGACAAGGCCACCGCGAAGGAGCCGAGCGCCCACCAACGCTTGCTGCGTCGTGGCGCCTCGGTCGGGTGGTCCGAGAGCACCACCAGCGACGGCTCCCGGTCCAGACGCTGGACCGCTTCCCACGGACCGAACAGCACGAGCACGTCACCCGCGTGCAGCCGCAGCTCGCGCAGGCCGGTGGTGAGCGTCTCGCCACGCTGGTGGACCGCGACCAGCGTCAGCCCGTACCTGACCCGCAACCGCAGGTCCCGCACACGGGCGCTGTCCGCGTCACCACCGGGGCGGACCACGACCTCCACCATGCCGGCGGCGCGCTCATCACGCAGGCCGGCCAGCGGATCGACGTCGACGTCGCCGTCCAGTCCGCACTCCTCGATGAAGCGGGCGATCGGCACGGCATCGCCGACCAGGCCGAGGCGCGCGCCGGCCTCGACCTTCGTCTCCCGTGGTGGCGCGAACCGGGCGTCGCCACCATCCGGGTCGATGGCGGCGACCAGCACCCCGGGGTGTCGAGCCTCGAGGTCCTCCACGTCCTGACCGACGATCCGGCTGCCGTCGGGCACCCGGACGGGGACCAGGTCACGGTCCAACCCGTAGCGGGTGGCGACGTCTGCCAGCACCGGCATGGTGCGCTTGGCACCGCCGGATGGCAGCAGCCACCGTCCCGCGACCGCGAACAGCGCGATACCGGCGACGAGCAGGCCGATGCCGATCGGGGTCGGCGCGAACAGGCCGTACGGCTCGATCTGGATGCCCAGGTTGTCCGCGGACGAGGCCAGGAGGTCGTTGAGCAGGATCAGCGGTCCGGAGGCGACCAGGGTGAGGGTCCCACCGAGGATCGCGGCGAACCCCATGGGCATCAGCAAGCGCGACACCGGGGTGCCGGTGCGATCCCCGACCCGCTCCATGACCGGCAGGAACAGCGCCGCGGCACCGATGTTCTGCATGAACGCGCTGATCCCTCCGACCGCCGCGGAACTCGAGGTGATCAGGCGCCGCTCGGTGGACCCGCCGACCCGCAGGAGCGCGTTGGCGACCGACTCCATCACGCCGACGCGATCGAGCGCGGATCCGAGGATCATGACGGCGATGATCGAGATCACCGCGTTGGAGGAGAACCCGGCGAAGACGTCCTCGGCGGGCACCAGGCCGCTCAGGCCCACGACCACCATCACCAGGATCGCGGCGACGTCGATGCGCACCACCTCGGTGATGAACAGCGTCACCGTGCCGGCCAGGATCGCCAGGACGACGATCATCTCGGTGGTCGGAGCCTCCATGCCGTCCTCTCCGCAGGGCCTCGAAGCGTGACGCCCCGGTCACGGGGATGACCGGGGCGTCAGGTGGGGTGGATGTCGCGGCGGACCGGGGCCGTAGCGACCGATCGCCAGCGTCGCTCAGCCGGTGGTGAGCTCGAACCCGAGCGCGTCGAGCTGGTGATCGAAGTCGTCGATCAACACGGGGGTGCGTCCACCTCGGTCGACCAGGGACGCCGCGATCGCGGCGCGGTAGCCGGAGGCGCAGTGGACCCACAGCTCCCCGTCGGTCGGCAGCTCGTGCATGCGGTGCTCGAGCTCGTGGATCGGGACGTGGATCGAGCCGGCGATCCCGCCGGTGGCGCGCTCGTCGTTGCGCCGGACGTCCAGGACGTGCACCGGGTCGCCACCGTTGGTGTCCGCCATGCGCTTGGCGAGCTGCTCGAAGTCCGCGACCTGGTAGCTGCCGCGGTCCAGGCCGACCCCGTAGCTGTCGACGCCGTCGAGCGCCTGCGCCGCGGGCCGGTCGATGCCGACGCGGACCATCTGCCGCTGGGCTTCGGCGACCTCGTCCTGGGTGTCGCCGATCAGGGTGACCGGGGTGCCCCACGGGACGATCCACGCCAGGTAGGTGATGAAGGTCGTGCCGACCTCCACGTTGATCGTGCCCGTGACGTGGTCCTGAGCGAACGCGGTACGCGAGCGCAGGTCGACGACCCACTCCCCCGCGTGGATGCGTTGGGCGATCTGGGTCGGATCGGCCTCGACGGCGGGCGAGAGGTCCACGGGACCGGGACCGACCTTGTTCCGCGGCGCCATGTGGGCGTAGTACCGCGGGTAGGCGTCCAGGCCGCTCAGCAGGGTCTGCACGAACTCGTCGGTGTCGGTGATGGTCAGCGCCAGGTTCGCGCGGCGCTGCTCACCGATCGTGGAGGTCTCCACGCCGTACTTCGGGTCCACGTCGCTGGAGGTCTCGTCCGCGGCGGCCGAGGAGCAGAAGCTGCCGAACCCGTGGGTGGGCAGCACGGTGGTGTCGTCGTCCAGTTCCTCGGCCAGCCGCTTGGCGGTGGCGTGCTGCTGGCGGGTGAGGTCCTCCGCGACCTTGGGGGAGATCAGATCGGTGCGGCCGACCGAGCCGTACAGCATCGAGCCGCCGGTGAACACCGCCTGGCGCGTCCCATCGCTGACGACGTAGGAGACGTGGGTGGGGGTGTGGCCGGGGGTGTGCATGACCCGGATCGTCAGGCCGGCGACCGTGAGTTCGTCACCGTCCTCGACGCCGTGGAAGTCGAAGAAGGTGTCCTCCTGCGCCGCCATGACGTAGGTGGCACCGGTCTGGCGGGCGAGTTCGACCCCACCGGTGACGTAGTCGTTGTGGTTGTGGGTCTCGAGCACGTAGTGGACCTCGAGCGCGTGCTCGTCGAGGATCGACTGGACGCGGTCGATGTCACGCTGCGGGTCGATGACGACGGCGTGCGAGCCATCGGCCACCACGTAGCTGCGGTCGCCGAGCGAGGGTGTCTCGATCGTGTGGATCTGCATGGAGGTCGGCCTCCCCTTCGGGTGGTCTGCGGTCGGCTGCGGCGGTTCTGGGGTCGGCACCGGCGGCCTTGGCGCCCGGGTGGGCGGTGACGGCGGCGACGTGCCGGGGCGTTCACCCGTCCTCAACGGACGGAAAAGTACGTACATTTCGGGTAGGGGGTCGGGTCAGTGCACCTGTGCGCTCGCCGCACTATCCTCGACGGGACGGTCACCCTGCAGACCGCCAGCATGACCCACGTGCGCGGGTGCGTCCACGGCCCGAGCGGCGTCCTCGACCCGGTCGTGCATCCGGCCGGAGAACCGCTCGTCGAGGTGAGCTCGCGCCAACGTCGACGCCACGGGCGGACGGATGCCGGCCAGGTGGCAGTCCACGTCCGCGGCGGCACACGCGCCATCGATCGTCGCCAGGGCGTCGACGCCGCTGGTGTCGGCGGTCGGCACCCCGGACAGGTCGAGGACCAGGCGGGAACGTCCCCGCTCGGAGCCTTCGCTCGGGATCCCATCCAGCAGTCGATCGACCCGCTCGCGCAGCCGCACACCGCTGGCAGGCAACAGGTCCCCGTCGACGTGCAGGACGGTCGTCGTCCCCATCACGTCGGCGGTCAGGGTCGGGACCCCGACGCGCCAGACGGTGATCAGCAGGCTGGCCGCGATGCCGACGACGATGCCGAGCTCCACCCCCAGGACCAGGGTGCCGACGAAGGTGATCAGCAGGGCGACCCCGTCGGAGCGTTCGACCCGCCAGGTCTGGATCGCCTCACGGACGTCCACGAGCTTGGCGACGGCGACGAGCACGACGGCGGCCAGCACGACCTCGGGCAACGTGGCGAACAGGGGCGCCAACACCAACAGGGCGACCAGGACCCCGGCCGCGGTGACGATGCTGGCCAGGGGCGTCCGCGCACCAGCCGTGTGGTTGACGGCCGTGCGGGAGAAGCCGCCGGCGACCGGGAAGCCCTGGACCAGACCGGCCGCCAGGTTCGCGGCACCGGAGGCGATCAGCTCCTGGTCGGGGTCGATCCGGTCTCGGGTGCGGGCCGCGACCGCCCGAGCGACGCTGATCCCTTCGAGGTAGGACAGCAGCGCGATGATCACCGCGCCGGGCAGCAGCGCGACCACCGCACCGAGGGGAGCGACCGGCAGCGCCGGGGTCGGCAGCCCGGCCGGCACCTCACCGAGCACCGCCACGCCGGCGTCCGCCAGCCCCAACAGCGGGACCGCCGCCGTGGCCAGCGCCACGACCAGCAGCGGGGTCGGGACCTTGTTGCCCAGCCGCCGCCCGGCGAACAGCGCGACGATCGCCACGGCCCCGACCGCCAAGGTCGGAAGATGCACCTGGCCGAGCTCGCCGCCGAGCGACGCGATCCGCTCCACCCAGCCGTCCGGGCGGCCGATCGACACACCCAGCAGCTTGTCCAGCTGGCTGGTGGCGATGACGATCGCCGCGGCAGAGGTGAAGCCGCTGACGACCGGGTGCGAGAGCAGCGTGGTCAGACGCCCGGCGCGGAGCAGGCCGAGGACGAGCTGGATCGCCCCCACCATCAGGGCGAGCACACCAGCCAACGCGATGTAGGTACCAGGATCACCGTCCGCCACGGGCGCGAGCGTGGAAGCGGTGAGCAGCGAGACGATCGCGACCGGCCCGAAGGCGAGCTGACCGGAGGTGCCGAGCAGCGCGTAGGCGACCAGCGGCACCGTCGCGGCGTACAGCCCGGTGACCGGCGGCATCCCCGCCAGCGCGGCGTAGGCCATCGCCTGCGGGACCAGCATCGCGGCAACGGTCAGTCC
>SKNP01000239.1 GCA_007120485.1 Nitriliruptoraceae bacterium | reverse complement strand
TCTCGACCTCGACCGCGAGCTCCCCGTACACTTGGCGCGCGTACCGTAGGACGTCGTTCAGGTATCCCTCAACATCGGCAACGCCTTCAAGTGAAACCGACACCGCACGGCTCTGGCTCGTGAAGCGGAGGGTGCCTGAAACGAGGGAGAACAATACCGCCGACACGACCGCGATGAGGGCCAGGGCAACGATGATCTCGATGAGTGTGACGCCCCAGCGTTCTGCACGAACGCGTCTCATGGCTGCGCGATCTCCACTTCAAAAACGAGTTGATTGCCTGTGCCGGCTGGTGGGGGGCAGGTAATCGCGATGACTCGCACCGCGTCAGCGGCTTCCGCGAGGAGGTCACTCGGAGCACGAACCGAATACGCACAGCCAGTGTCCGCCACCGTCGCGTCTAGGAACCTGGCCTCGGCCCCACCATCCTCGTCATCCGACCAGATCTCAGCATCGCTCCACGACAGCCGAGCCTGCTCGGAAGCTGTTCGAACGACTCGCGAGTAGTCAACTTCACCGCTGCTCTCGAGGTTGAGGCGAACGGCGACAGACAACGAGCCCACGACTGCTACGCCCACGATCGCCAACACCGTGATCGCTACGAGCACTTCGATGATCGTAAGGCCACGCCCATCACGCATCAGATCTACACTCCTAGTCATCCGCACGCCTCACGGCCGTGATGCCAAGGGGAGGCAACACCGTAAACGTGGAGGTTCTCGACCATAGGCCGCTACCGGTCGACACATCGAACCGTACCGGCTCATAGGGTTGTTGGGTGACGACACCACCAGAAAACTCAAGCCGGATGTCCACCAGTTGCCTGTGTGCGAGCGTTCCCTGATGCAAGAGTCGAGCAAGTCGATCCCTTGCACCATCGCCCTCAAGGACTTCGATGACTTGAGCTCCGTCCTCAAGTACGAAAGTGACACTCACTCCCCTGCGCTTCGCGTCGGCCCGGCCGACCGAGAGCACGCGCTTGACATGCGTCACCGCCTCCGCGTGCTGCGTGTCGGCACGCCAACCGAGGTACGTTGGTGTAGCGATACCCGCGACAACGCCAATGATTGACACCACGACCAAGAGTTCCGTGAGCGTCAGCCCTCGGCGTAGCGCCATGAAGGCGGGACGGTTACAGCTAGTCATGGCGTCCCAACAGTGCCCAACCTTAGGGTCCTGTCGAGCTCCGCGAACACACCGGCCACGCCTTCATCCGCAGGCAGGAGTCCAAAGGCGTCCCGTACCGCAATAGCGTTGTAAAGGGACTTCGGATTGTCGTCCTTGCCGGCCATGCCACCGCGGCCTGTACCCTGCATCTCCGTAATGCCACCAGGGCCTTCGACGTAGACCGTTCCCTGGAAGTGCGAGAGGTTGCCGACGAGCTTCGCTTGCCCAACGATATAGAGCACGCCCCGGAACTCACAGTCCTGCGTTGTGAGGTTGATGTCCCGTCCTGCCTCGTCGACGTCCGCTCCTGTATTAAGAATCACGATTCCTGACCCACACAACCGGTTGTTCGCGCCTCGAGTCGCGGCGCTGTCAACCCACGTCAAGCCGCTGACGCTCGCCGGCCAGTCTCTTCCGCCGCCATAGTGCGCCCTGTTGACGCCTTTCCAATGGTCGATCTGTGCCGTGGACAGGCCGGGCTCATCGGGCCTCGCGGGGTCCCAAGCCAGATCGTCGAGTTTGGCATCATCATCACCAGTCATCGCCACGGCACGTAGTAGCGTCTTCGAAGTCCCGAACGTATTACGGAAGAGGTTCCCGAGATCGATGTCCTCATCGTCACAACCTTCGGGAGTGTCCCTCGACTCGTCGACATCACAGCCGCCTTCGGCAATCGCCGACAGCACGCGACCCCGGATCGGTGTGCCTTCTAGGATCTCCTTGCCGTTCCAAGCACCGTTGACGGCATCAAACTCAAGATAGCCGTCACCAACCTCAGTGATAACTGCGCTCAGGCCATTTGGCTCATCGTCACCGAAGTGAACGGGGTCACCCTTTGAGAAGGCCTCCAGTGCCGATAGGTTCACGGGTAGCCGGAAGACGCCGTCGACCAACTGCAGTTCCTCCTGAGTCGCACTCACTGCGAAGGGAACTAGCATCGCATCGCTGAAGCACAGGTCGTCGCCACCCGTAACGCTGCCGTCGCTGTTGAACGCACACCGCACTGAATCCGGGTAATCCATAGGCGACACATCATCGCCTTCAGTTACGCGCACCAAGTCCATCGCCAAGGGACGACCACGGCTGTCCATATCGTCGTCATCAACGTGAACCCTATACGTAACGCCCCCATCGAACGAGTAGCCACTCTTTTCACCATCGAAGACGACATACTCTCCACTACGCGCGCTGCTCAACGCACCCTCGAACACCCAATCACCGTATCGGTGCGACAGCCCGCGGATGGCGCTCGGCGCCGACTTAGACATGAGACCCGTCTTCGTGATGAGCGCAGCCTCGGAGTACCGAGTGATCACATCCGTGCCGAATGCAACCAAGTAGTCTCGCAGTAGGACCCGGCGCGCCGAGTTGTCCGGAGCGATGCCCACCGACCTGATGGTGATAACGCCAGTCGCGTCATCACCCAGGGCGCTCAGCTGCACCCTGGCACCACCAGGCAAGTCGTAATCACTGAAACTGAAGTCGCCCGCTAAGCTCGCATTGAGCCAAGCTGCGATAGACGTGTGCTCTGCCGGGTTGTAAGCATAACCAGGTAGGTCAGCTCGCGCCAACAAGGTGTTGTGACCACTCTCAGCGGCCATGAGTGCAACCGTTGCAGCGCTCTCGAACTCCGTGACCTGCCGCGACGAGAGCGCGGCAACGCTCATGGCTGCGACGATCGCTCCCAACGCAACGACTGAAACGAGTAGGACGACGATCATCACGATCCCGTGCCTCTTCACTGATCGGTTCATATTGCGAGGATAGTGGATTCGCTCATGTACGACCATCCCCCATTAGGGGGACTACAGAATCCCGCGCCGCACAGCGATTGCCACCGACTGGGCCCGATCACTCGCTCCTAGCTTCAGGCGAACGGCCGCCATGTGCGTCTTCACGGTCTCAGACGACACACCGAGGACCGCGGCGATCCCAACGTTCGTCATCCCTTCAGCCGCGAGCGTCAGGCACTCGGCCTCACGCTCGGTAAGGACCGGGCCTTCCGGCGCAGCTGCGTGCTCTCGTGGGCACCACTCGAAGACGCGCTTGCCATGCGCAACGGCGCGCACGCACGCTGCAATGGCAGCAGGCTCGGCGACTTTGGAGAGGAATCCATCGCAGCCGGAGCGCTCGACGCTCGAGACGGTCTTCGCATCGTCGAACGACGACAGCACGACGAACCTGGGCGCGAACTCATCCTCGAGGTCGGTGCGCACAACGTCGATCAGCTCAAAACCACTGCCGTCAGGCAGGCCCAGGTCGAGTAGCACGACGTCCACACGGTGATGGCCGAGCGCCTCTCGGGCATCGACGATCGTGCCAGCGACGAACACGACGGCGAACCCCTGCTTCTGTAGCATGTCCGTGAGCGCTGCTCGGAACAAGGGATGGTCTTCGACGACGCCCACGCGAATCACGCGCTCACCTCACATTCGGACGTGAAAGGCAGGTACGCGATCACCTCGACAATGCCTCCGGCGCGATCGTCAAGTTTGAGCCGCCCGCCGTTGTTCTCGAGCACGTGCCGTACGATCTCGAGGCCCAGTCCATGCGCTTCGAGAACCCGACTCGAACTGACTTCACCGCCCGCAGCCACAGCATTGGCAACGCGTAGGTAACCCAAGCCGACCTCGACCGACACACCCGCATCGGCATGGCGAACAGCGTTCGATAGCAGGTTCTCGACCACACTGCGTAGCGCTGGGCCTGCCATCGACGTGTTGAAGTCTCGCCTGACGATGACCTCGACGTTCACGCCGTCCTTCACCGTAGCGCGCGGCAACGACGCCCGGACAACCTCTGAGACCCGTACTGGGCCATCGCTCGACGGCGATGCCTGTATCCCGGCACCACCCCGAAGCGCCATGACGAGACGATCGAGATCATCAAGGACTTCCTTGACCCTTGCGAGCAAGTCAACACGGGCTTCATCACTGACTCGCTCGTCGTTTTCGACTCGCATGACGAGAGCTGCGATCGGCGTACGGATGTCGTGCGCGACGTAGGCCGCCACTCTATCGCGCTTCGAGTTCTCCTCACCGAGCCGCTCGTGGAGGCGGCGGATACTCTGGGCGATCGACGCCGTTTCAGCGTACTGACGGAGGCTTCGATCCGAGTCCAACATGCGTGCGGGCGTGGAGAGCAGTCGCCTCGATGCCAATGCGGCCAGCGAACGCAGCCGCTGCACTGGACTCGCGAGCAGGTGCGACACGACTGCAGCGAGTCCGGCTGCCGCAACCGCGAGCGCAAGGGCCGGCAGCCAGAGCATTCCAAGCCAAGAACGCAGATCGAGCGTAGCGGCGGAGAAGGCGACGAAAGTCACGAGCACCGCGAAGGCCGGCGCGAACGAACCAACGAACAACCAGAACGCAAGCCTTGACCTGTACGTACTGACTGAGCCCTTCATGGCTGCTCTGCGCGACTGCTACCCCTCACTCGCCAACACCGCCAAGAACGCCTCCTGCGGCACCTCGACGTTGCCCAGTTGCTTCATCCGCGCCTTCCCCTTCTTCTGCTTCTCGAGCAGCTTCTTCTTGCGCGTGATGTCGCCAC
>SKNP01000507.1 GCA_007120485.1 Nitriliruptoraceae bacterium | reverse complement strand
TGAGCAGCCGCACGGCACCGTCCAGGTGGGGTGGTGCGGCGTCGCGGGCCAGGTCCTGCGCGAGGCCCTCGATATCGAGGTGGTGAGCGCTCGGCCCCATGCCGACCAGGTCCGCGGCCTCCCTCGGGGTCAGCGGACGTTCCCAACGCACCGGACGATCATCGAGCACCTTCAGGTGCGGCCGGAGCTGCGCGTCCACCCGGTCCGCCTTGTCGGGATCGACCGCAAGCAACCCGAGCCGGTCCCGCAGTGACGCCAGGTGGTCGTCGGCCGGGACCGCCACCAGCAGTCGGCCGTGAGGCGGGAGGATGCGTGCCAGTTCCGCACCGTTGCGGGGCGCGAACGCGACGATGACCACGTCCACGGCTGCATCGCCGATCGGGAGCCCCGACCACGCGTCGGCGACCACCGACACTACGCGCGGGTGGGCGCGCGCGGCCCGGCGGGCCGCCTGCTTGGACACGTCCAGCGCGATGCCGCAGCGGTCGGGGTGGTCACCGACCAGCTGAGCGAGGTGCCACCCAGGGCCGGCACCGATGTCGACCAGCACCCTCGGGCCGTCGGTCGGGGCGGTCGACAACGCGTCGGCGACCCCGTCAGCGAGCGCGTCGAGGACCGGGTCGAGCAACCCGGCGGAAAGCACCCGCTCGCGCCGGTCGAGCATGGCCACATCGTCGCCGGAGTGTCGCGTGCCGCCCCCGGCCACCAGGTTGACGTAGCCCTGTCGGGCCAGGTCGAACCGGTGACCGGCATCGCAGACCAGCGTCCGGTCGTCGAGGTGGAGCTGATCGGCGCTGTGGGGACAGCGGAGCGCGGCGACGGCGGACGGGTGCATCAGCCGCGACCGGACGAGCCCAGCCGCCGCAGGCCGTAGACCGCGGCGCCCAACGCGAGAAGGCCGGCGCCGGCCACCACGGAGATCAGCGGGAGGGTGAAGGCCAGGACAGCGCAGCCGACGACCCCGAGGCCGGCCAGCCAGCGCGGCCAGCGGCGATCCGCTGCCGAGAGCGTCCAGGCCGACGCGTTGGCGATCGAGTAGTAGGTCAGGACCGCGAACGAACTGAACCCGATCGCCTCACGCAGGTCGGCGCCACTGACCAGGACCAGGATGACGACGATGCCGACCGCCACCTCGGCCACGGCCGGGACCTGCGTCCGCGTCGAGACCCGGGCCAGCACACCCGGCAGGTGTCCGTCGCGGGCCATCGCGAACGTGGTGCGGCTGACCCCGACGAGCAGCGACAGCAGGACCCCGACGCTGGCGACCGTCGCACCGATCGCCACCGCGGGCGTGAGCACCTCCAGCCCGCCGACCTCGACCGCGGCCGCGAGCGGGGCCTCGGCGTCGGCGAGCGCGTCCGGGCCGGCCGCCAGCAGCGCCGACACCGCGACGGTGGCGTACACCAGCAAGGTCAGGCCCAGCGCGAGCGGGATCGCCTTGGGGATGGTGCGACGTGGGTCGACGACCTCCTCGCCCAACGTGGCGATGCGGGCGTACCCGGCGAACGCGAAGAACAGCAGCCCACCCGACTGCAGGATCCCGTACACCCCACCGACCGCGAGCGGGTCGTCCAGGTTGCCGACCGCGACCTCGCCGCCGCCGAGCGCGGCGGTGACGACCGCAGCCAGCGTCGCCAGCACGACCGCGACGATCACCTTGGTCAGGCCGGCGGTCTTGCGGACCCCGGCGAGGTTGACGGCGGTCAACCCGACCACCGCACCGACCGCCGCCGGGCGCGCGTACGCCGGCGCGGCGTACGCCCCGAACGTCAGGGCCATCGCGGCGCAGCTGGCGGTCTTGCCCACCACGAACCCCCACCCGGCGAGGTAGCCCCACACCTCACCCAGGCGCTCCCGGCCGTAGACGTAGGTCCCACCGGACTGCGGGTACAACGCCGCGAGTTGCGCCGACGAGGTGGCGTTGGCGTAGGCCACCACGGCGGCGAGGACCAGGCCGATCAGCAGGCCCGACCCGGCCGCCTGCGCGGCCGGCCCGAACGCGGCGAACACCCCGGCGCCGATCATCGCGCCCAGGCCGATGGTCACGGCATCGCCGGTGGTCAGTCGCCGTGCGAGCTGGCCGTCGCTCACGGTGCTCGTCCCTCGCGCCGGGTTGGTTGCGGGGGTCGTCCCGCCGTGGTGGCCGGTCGGCCGGTCAGGGTCGTCGCCCGAAGGAGGACGGACCGAGGTCGTGGCCGAGCACCCGGTAGGCGGTGCGGACCCAGCCGGTGAGGATCGGTCGGGTCTCCGCTGGGTCGATCATCCGCTCGATCCCGAAGCTCTCGGCCGTGCGCAGCGGGGAGCGGATCGCTTCCATCTGCGAGGTGATCTCGGCACGGAGGGCGGCCGGGTCCTCGGCGGCGTCCAACTCGCGACGGTAGGCCGCCTCGATGCCACCCTCAAGCGGCAGCGAGCCCCAGTCGGCGCTCGGCCAGGCGACCCGTTCCTGCGGCCGGTGGTGGGCGCTGTGCCCGGCCCCGGCGACCCCGAACATCCGGCGGACGACCACCGTGAACTGCGGCACGCTCGCCTGGTAGACGGCGGCGAGCGCCCGGGCTCCGGCGCGGATCGTGCCGGCCCGTTCCGCGTCGACACCGACGACGAACCCGGGCTGGTCGACCAGCCGCACGATCGGGAGGTGGAAGGTGTCGGCCAGGTCGACGAACCGTTCCAGCTTGCGGGCGGCGTCGGCGGTCATCCCGCCACCGAGCACCGCCGGGTCCTCGGTGATGACCGCGACCGGGTGACCGTCCAGCCGGGCCAGGGCCGTGATGGTCGAGGCACCGACGTCACGGGTCAGTTCCAGCACGCTGTCCCGGTCGAACACCAGCGCCAGCAGCCGTCGCGGGTCGTGGGGCCGTCGACGGTCCCGGGGGATGAGGGCGCGCAGTTCGGCATCGGCACGGTCCGGGTCGTCGTCGGCCGCGGTGACCGGGGGCAGCTCCCACGCGCTGGACGGCAGGTACGACAGGAACCGGCGGACGCGGTCGAACAGCTCCTCCTCGCTGTCGACCGCGTCGTCCACCGCACCTGATCCGGCGGCGTGCAGGTCGGCGCCGCCGAGCGCCTCCTTCGATACCTCCCGGCCGAACGCCCACTCCACCACCGGGGGACCGGCGGCGAACAGCTGGGAGGTTCCCCGCACCATGACGCTGTAGTGGCTGGTGACGGCCCGCGCCGCGCCGAGTCCGGCGACCGGTCCGAGCACGCAGCCGACCACCGGCACTCGCGAGAGGTTGGCGATCACCTCGTCCCAGCCGGGGTTGAACGGCACGTAGGTGGCGCCGAGCTCCTCGAGCTGTTTGATGCTGCCCCCGCCGCCGGTCCCGTCGACCAACCGGATCAGCGGTTCGCGTCGTTGGCCCGCCAGCGCTTCCGCGTGCACCTGCTTGTGGTGGATCGCAGCGTCGGCAGCGCCGCCTCGCACCGTGAAGTCGTCAGCGGCGACGATCACGGGCCGGCCCTGCACGAGCCCATGCCCGGTGAGCACGTTGCTGGCCTGGAAGGCGGTCAGCTCGCCGTCGGCGTCGTAGGTGGCCTTGCCAGCCAGCCCGCCGAGCTCCACGAACGAGCCGGCGTCCAGGAACGTCGCGAGCCGTTCGCGCACCGTCAGCCGACCGCTGGCGTGCTGACGGGCGACGCGCTCCTCACCACCCATCTGCGCAGCGAGTCGCTCGCGCTGCGCCATCGCCTCGAGTTCAGGCTCCCAGACCACGTTCGGCCTCCTCCGGTTCGGCGCGGACCCTACTGGGCCTGCTGCCGGTCGACGGACGCGCCGGGCCGAGCCGACGAGCCGTCGGCGCCACCTCAGCGGTCAGGTCGGCGCCACCTCGGCGATCAGGTCGGCGCCACCTCGGCGATCAGGCCGGGGTCACCTCGACGGGGATGCCGTTGAGGACCGCGTTGCCGGAGATCGGATCGACCGTGTGCCGGTCGGTCAGCACGTTGCTGTTCACGCCGGGATTGGCGCGGGCGACCGTCTGCTCGACGCCCGGCAGATCGTGTCCGAACCCGTGCGGCAGGCTGACCACACCAGGACGCAGCTCGTCGGTCACCTCGACCGCGACCTCCACGGACCCGGTGGCCGAGGTGACCCGGGCCATGCCGCCGTCGTCGAGCCCCCGGCACGTGGCGTCGTCCGGGTGCAGCTGCAGGGTGCACAGCTGCTGGCCCTTGGCCAGGCCGGCGACGTTGTGCGACCACGAGTTGTTGGTGCGCAGGTGCCGACGGCCGATCAGCGTCAGCGTCGCGTCGTCCGCCTGGCCGGCGGTGGCGGCACCGGCCGTCGGCGCGTCGGCGGCCAGCGCCGGCTCCACCTCGGCGGCCAGCCGGGTCAGGTCGGCGATGAACGCGCCCGGAGCCAGCTCGACGTGGCCGGACGCGGTCCGTAACGCCTCCGGCAGCCGCGGCTCGAGCGGCCCGAGATCGATGCCGTGGGGGTGGTCTCGGAGCTTGGCGAGCGACAGTCCGTCGGGGTTCAGACCGAACCCGTCGCCGTACGGCCCGGCCCGAAGGAGCAGGTCGAGCAACCGCTCGGGTCCCGGCCGCTCGCCCAACGCCGTGAGCAGTTCCTGCGGCTCGTGCGTCGCCAGGCGGGCCCCCGGGTCGGCGACGACGCCGTCCACCGCCTGTCGCAGCACGAACGCGTCCGCTGCGGCGGTGTCGATCGGAGGCTGCTGGCCGAGCGCGATCGCGGCGAGGCTCAGCAGGATCTCCCACTCGTCCGGCAC
>SKNP01000458.1 GCA_007120485.1 Nitriliruptoraceae bacterium | reverse complement strand
TGGAGCGTTGCGGGGGCTGGGTGCCGCTCGAGCTCCACAGGTGCGGGGGTGGCCGGGATGTGAGGAGCGTTGCGGGGGCTGGGGGCGGGTCATGCTCCACGGATCGCCGATCGGCCGGCGGCTGGGTGGATGTGTGGAGCGTTGGGGGGGCAGGGTGCCGCTCGCGCTCCACACGTCCCACCACCGGCCGCCGCTCACCCGTCCCACCACCGGCCGCCGCTCACCCGTCCCGGGCGCGCTTCACGCGCCGAGGGCGCCGCCCGTCAGGCGTCGTCGTACCGGAAGATCCCGTGCCCGGCCTTCCGGCCGAGCCGTCCAGCAGCGACCATCCGCCGGTGGAGGTTGGTGGGCCGGAACCGTTCGCCGAGCGTCGACTCCAGGTAGGTGAGGATGTCCAGCCGGGTGTCCCAGCCGACCAGGTCGCCCATCTCCAACGGCCCCATCGGGTGGTTCAGACCCAGCTTGATGGCGGTGTCGATGTCCTCTGCGGAGGCGACACCCTCCTCGAGCATGTGCATCGCCTCGTTGCCGATCAAGGCGTTGATCCGGGAGGTCGCGAACCCGGGCACATCCTCCACGCGCACGGTCTGCTTGCCCATCGCCTGCGCCGTCGCCTCGGCCCGGTCCATCGTGGCCGGTGCGGTCTGCAGCCCGCGGACCAGTTCGCATAGCTTCATCTTCGGGACCGGGTTGAAGAAGTGCATCCCGACCCCACGGGATGGATCGTCCAGGGCGGCGATGATCTCCGTGATCGACATCGACGAGGTGTTGGTCGCCAGCACCGCGTCCGGCGCGGCGTGTCGTTCGGCGGTGGTCAGCACCTCGTGCTTGACGTCCATGCGTTCGACGACCGCTTCGATCACCACATCCGCGCCGTCGCAGCCGGCCGCGAGGTCCGTGCTGGTGGCGAGGTCGTCGTAGGCCCGTCGTGCCAACTCGGCGTCGACCTTGCCGCGGTCCACGCCGACCGCGATGTCAGCGTGGATGCGGTGGACGGCCGATTCGAGCTGCTCGGCGTCGAGGTCGATCAGCCGCGTCTGCGCGCCGGCGGCGAGGCTGATGTAGGCGATCCCGCGCCCCATCACCCCGGCGCCGACGATGGCGATGCGCTGTGGTGCGCTCACGGCTGCTCCTCTCGCGCGTCGTGGCCGAGGCCTGCGTCCCGGTGCGGCGGGTTCGCGACCCTGAGCCGTGGAGGTGGTGAGACTAACGGTGGGGTGCGGCGCGGGCGGTGGCCGCGAGAGCGGGGCGAGGACGCTGCCCGTGGTGCGCAGCCCCCGTGGGTGGGGACGGTGGCGCACCCGGACGGACGCCGGAGGGCACCGGGCGCGACGTTCCGCGCAGCGCCCGCGGGGTGGGCGATGGCGCACCCGGACGGACGCCGACCCGCTCGGGTTCCCGATGAACGGCCCGATGGGACGGCCGAACGGGCGCATCGACCTCCCCGAGCGCGAACCGACGCAGGGGTAGAGTCGCTCGGCGATGGCCACCTCCTCGCGCATGTCCCGTCGTTCGTCGCCCCCGTTGTGGTTGATCGAGGGGCTGGACCTGCTGCGTCGTCGGCGGGTGGCGTTGCTGTCGGTGATCGTCGGCGTCGTCCTGGTCGGTGTCGCGATCGCGGTGGTCGCTCCGGGTGTGCTGCCGCCGCGCGCCGTGGTCGGCGCGGCGGTGGGCTTCGCAGCGATCCTGTTGGGCATCGCCGTGGCGGTCGGGTTGGACGCGACGGATCCGATGATCCGTGGACCTCGGCACGTGCAGGCCGCGGGCGGCGAGGTCGTCGCCATCCTCCCTGACGAGGCGTCGACCGACGATGCGCGTGGCCTCGCCGGGTCGGTGCAGGACGCCCGCCAGCACGGTGGTCCGTTGCTGCTGGGTATGGCGGCGGCGGGGCGCGATCCGGGCGGGACCCTGGCCTGGACCGACGCGCTTGCTGCCGCGCTGGCGGAGGATGGCCGAAGCGTCCTGCGTATCGATCTGGCGACCGGCTGGAGTGAGCCGCCGGGCCTCGCCGAGGTGGTGAACGACGGGGTGAAGCTCACCCGCGCCGTCGACTTCGACCGGGAGATCAAGCTGGCGTGGCTCGGTGCTGGTCGGAGTCAGGCGGAGGCGCTGTCGGCGTTGCGGGACCTGCCGTCGCGCCTGCCGCGCGACCTCGACGTCCTGTTGGTGGCGTTGCCCACCGCGGCCAGCCGCAAGGTGCTCCAGTCGGTGATCTCCCTTGAGCACGTGTTGGTCGTCGCCGAGCGCGACCGCACCCCCCGGGTCGACCTGATCGCCGGGTTGAACGCGTTGGGGTCGGTAGGGGTACGGGCGCAGGTCGTGCTGCTGGATGATCCGACGGCTCGTGCGGTCGGGCTGGGCGACTCCGCCGCGGACGAGCGCGCGGCGAGCCCACCGCGGGATCCGGGGCTGGCGACGGAGGACGCGCCGTCGCACGGTGGGATCCCGACCTCGGGGGAGGCGCCCGCGCGCGACGAGACCCCTCCGGCAGAAGCGGTGCCTGCGCGCGACGAGGGTCCTGCGGATGCCTCGCCGGTGCCGCGGCCGGTCGACGTCCGGCATGACGAGGTCCCCAGCGCCAGCGGGACACCGGCGGATCCCGATGTGCCGGCGGAGCCGGAGCCAACTGCCGCACCCGGGGTGCCGGCAGAAGCCGGGGTCCCAGCGGAACCCAGGGCCCAAGCGGAACCCGGCGTGCCCGCGGAACCCGAGACGCCGGCGGCACCGGAGCCGGTGGCAGAGTCGGACGCGGCTGCGGTTCCCGAGGCGCCGGCGGCACCGGAGCCAGTTGCTCCACCGCCGGAGACGGCCCCGACCACCCCCGATGGCTCGGCCTGGCGGGCCGACGCGCCCGATGCGCCCGCGTCGACCGAGACGCCGATGGCCGGCCGAAACGACGACGCCTCGACGAGCGACCCGACGGCAGCGGACCCGCCGGACACGGATGCGTCGTCGGTGTTCGGGGGCAGCGGCACGCGCCCTCGCCGTTCCGACCGGCACGCCGGGAGCCAACGGCGTCGACGACGGCGGGACCGTGAAGACGATGCATCGCCGCCTGAGCCCACCTACAGCACGATCCGACTCATCCCCGGATCGGCAGGTGGCGGCACCTCACCGTCCACGCCGTCGACGCCCGCCGAGCCCCCGTCGTCCGCGCCGTCGCCGGCCGGCGACGGCGTGCCGCCCGACCTCGAAGGGGCACCCAGCGGTCCACGGGCACCGTCGGTGCTGGACGCGGCAGCCGAGGCCAACGCGATCGTGCACACCGAGGTGGAGCCCAGCGCCTCGGACGACACGGCACCCGCCCCCGCCGCCGGTGCACCTGACCCCGCCGCTGGTGCACCGGACCCCGCCGCTGGTGCACCGGACCACGCCGCTGGTGCACCTGCCCCCGACGCCGGCGCACCCACCTCTGTCGACCCGGTCGATGCGGCCGAGCCCGCCCGCTCCGCTGATGCAGCCGACCCTGCCGGTACCGAGCGCGACGATCCGACCGACGAGCTCCCGCGGGTCACCTCGCCGTTCGATCCCCAGGAGCACTCGCCGTCCGATCTCCAGGACCACTCGACGTCCGATCCCCAGGATGACGACGCGTTGCGCACGACCGCTCAACTCGCCATCCTCGCCGAGGACCTGGAGTTGCGCGAGGACGACGAGGTGGCCGCCGAGGCCACCCAGGGCGACACGCGGCAGGGCGAGCGGCCGCGCTGAGGCGGCCGCGCTGAGGCGGCCGGCCCGGCGAACCGCCACACTGGGGCGCCCGGCATCCCGGCATCGGTCCTTGCGCCGCTGACCGGCCCCACCGACGCCGACCGACGCTGCCTCAGGAGGTCACCGTGCACCCACGCTGTCACCGGTCGTTGTGGGTGATCCCCGTCGTGGTCGCCCTGACGGTGCTGGCGGCCGCCTGCGGCGGTTCGAGCCAGCCGGGTTCGGTCGAGTGGCGCAACCTCGACCTGGAGCTCCCCGACGGGTGGTACCTGTTCGAGGAGGAGGACGACCGGCTGAGCATCTCCAACGAGGACATCGGCCCCGGTGACGTGGCCGGGGAGCCGTCCGAGCAGCCCGATGGCGACGTCGTGGCGATGTTCTTCACCTTCGAGCCGAACACGCTGCCCGACGACTGGCGTGCCTTCGTCGAACAGCAGGGCGGCGAGGTGGAGACCGACCGATCGCTGGAGCTCAACGACGACGTGCCAGCGACCCAGCTGATCTTCTCCTACGAGTCGAACGGGGTCCCGACCCGCGAGATGGTCGTGGTGATCCCGTCGCGGTCCGTGGTCGTCCTGGCGCAGCCGGTCCCGCTGCCGGGCGATACCGACGCGCCCGACGTCTTCATGGAGTACCTCGACGACTTCCTGGGCGTCATCGAGACCGCGGACCTGGGCCCACCGGTGCTCGAGTAGGCGTCGGCCAGCGGCCGGCTCCGATGCCGCGACCGCAGCGGGCGGTCAGCAGCTCAGATGCCGCGACCGCAGCGGGCGGTCAGTGCCGGTGCCGCGACCGCAGCGGGCGGTCAGCTCAGGTGCCGCGACAACATCGAGGCGGTCTGGGCCCGCGTCACGTCGTTGCGTGAGCAGAAGGTCGTCGAGGTGCAACCGTTGACGATCCCTTCGCGGTAGAGCGCGCCGACCGAACCGTCGTGGGCGGAGCTGACGTCCCCGAACGGGGAGCTGGTCGGATCGAGTTCGAGCGCGCGAGCGAAGAACGTCGCCATCTGCTCGCGGGTGAGCT
>SKNP01000092.1 GCA_007120485.1 Nitriliruptoraceae bacterium | reverse complement strand
GCCGACGAGCCACACAGACAACCAGCACGGACCCGAAACGACTCAAGGAGGAGGCGTCTGCCTCCTCCTTTCTGCGTTCCCGGGACCGTCACGGACCGTCACAGCCAGGGAGATCGACCATGTGGGACGTCACCACCTCCGCGGTGGTTTCGGCGATGAACGGGCTGGAGCGCCGCTCCGAGGTCCGGTCGCACAACATCGCCAACGCGGAGACCCCCGGTTTCCGCGCCGGACATGTGGAGTTCGAGGATCAGCTCGCCGACGCGCTGCGGCGCGGGACCCCCGAGCGGGCCCAGACCGAGACGATCCACTCGCCGACGATCGTCGACGGCCGGGAGAACTCCGTGGACCTGGAGACCGAGATGACCGGCGTGATGAAGGACGGGCTGCAACGCGGCGCCATGAACGCCGCGTTCAACTTCAAGACCAGCAACCTGCGCATGGCGATCGCGGGCCGGCGATGAGCACCACCTTCTCCGCGATGGACATCGGTCGTACCGGTGTGGGCATGGCCTCGCACTGGCTCGACAACGTCTCCCACAACCTCGCCAACGCCAACACGGTCACCGCCACCGACGAGGAGCCCTTCCGGGCGCTGCGCTCGGTCGTGCAGCCGTTGGAGAACGGCCCGTTCGCGCCGAACGGCTCCGGGGTGCTGACCACCGGCCAGGTGCGTGAGGAAGGCGACCCGGCGCTGACCTACGACCCGGACCACCCGCTGGCCGACGAGGACGGCATGGTCGCCCAGCCGGTCATGGAGATGTCCGGCCAGATGGTCGACATGATGGTCGCCCAACGGCACTACCAGTCGAACATCCGAACGATCCAGAGCGCCAAGGAAGCCTACGAATCCGCGCTCGGGCTCGGGAGGGGTCAGTGATGCCGACCGCTCCGATCCCACCCATCGGCGCCGACCCCAACCTCGCCGGCGCGATCAACCCCGCGGAGGCGGCACCCGCCCCCGGCTTCGGGGACGCGCTCGCCAACGGCCTCACCCAGATCTCGGATCTCGAACACGGCGCCGACGCCCTGATCCAGGACGTCGCCACCGGCGGGCCGACCAAGGTCCACGAGGCCATGGTCGCCCAGACCGAGTCCGCGCTGGCCATCGACCTGCTCGTGCAGGTCCGTGACCGCGGCCTCGAGGCCTACCAGGAGATCATGCGCCTGCAGCTGTGAGCCCCGTCGGGACCACCAGTTGAGGAGCACCCACCGGACATGAGGACGTTGACGTGGAGCTGAAGGACCGCCTCGCCGCCCTGGCGCGCACCCTGCCGCCAGCGCAGCGCGCCGGCATCGCCGTGGCTGCGGTGGTGCTGATCATGGCTGCCGTGCCGTTCGTGCAGTGGGTGATGACGCCGTCGTACACGTTGCTCTACGCCGGGCTCGACGACCGCGAGCTCGCCGAGGTCACCACCGAGCTGGACGGCCAGGGCATCGACTACGAGCTCGAGGGCAACCGGGTGCTCGTCCCCCAGGGCGAGCTGCACACCGTCCGTGCCAGCCTCGCCGAGCAGGGCATCACCGGCGCCCCGGCCGTCGAGGGCTACGAGCTGCTCGACGAGCAGGCGCTCGGCGTGTCCGACTTCCGCCAGCGGGTCGATCTGCAACGCGCGGTGGAGGGCGAGCTCGCCCGCAGCCTCGGTGCCATGGACCCCCTGGAGTCCGCCACCGTCCGGCTGGTCCTGCCGGATGACACCCTCTTCACCGACGACCAGACCGACCCGTCCGCATCCGTGTTGGTGCGCCCGACCCGGCAGCTGGACCAGAACCAGATCGAGTCGATCACCCTGCTGGTGTCCTCCGCCGTGGAAGGGCTCGAGCCCGACGGCATCACCGTGGCCGACACCGCCGGCACGGTCCTGCACTCCCCGGGCGACGGCACCGTCGGCGGTGCCACCGACCGACAGCAGCGCCGCACCCGCGAGTTCGAGTCCGCGCTGTCGACCGACCTCAGTGAGCTGCTCCAGCGCGCCACCGATGCGCCGGCCTCCGTGGTGGTCCGTGCCGACCTCGACTTCGACGAGGTGGAGCGGCAGGAGGAGACCTACGACGGCGAGGGTGTCCCGCTGCGTGAGCAGACCAGCGAGGAGCGCTACGAGGGCACCGGCCCGGCCGCTGGCGGGATCGTCGGGGTCGACGGCGGCCCGATCGCCGGGGACGCCGGCGAGGGTGAGTACGAACGTGGTGACGAGACCCGCGAGTTCGGGGTCGGCCGCACCACGACCCGCACCGTGGAAGCGCCCGGCCGGGTGGACGGTCTGTCGGTCGCCCTGGTGGTCGACGAGGCCGCCGCCGTCGGCGACGGTGAGCTCGAGCAGCTGGTCGCGGCCGCCGCCGGTCTCGACGAGGAACGAGGCGACCAGGTCGCCATCAGCCGGGTCGCGACCCCGCCCGTCGAGGAGGCGATCGCCGAGGACGAGGGGGCGACGCTGCTGGAGATGATCCAGCGCATCGTGGCCATGCTGGTGCTCCTGGTCATCGCGGTCGGGCTGTTCCTGATGAGCCGCCGCCGCAGCCGCGGCGAGCCGGAGCCGGAGCCGGCCCGGGTCGTGCCCGCCCAGGTCCGCGATCCGCAGGCCATCGCCGAACCCGATCCGGCATCGGCGGCGCCTCCGGAGCCCAGCGTGCGTGACGAGGTCGCCGAGCTGGTCGAGCGCCAGCCCGAGGAGATCGCCTCGCTGCTGCGCGGCTGGCTGGCGGATCGGAGGAACCAGTGAGCGCGATGAACGCGACCTCCGGCGGCGTCCTCAACCGCTCACAGAAGGCGGCCGCCGTCATGCTGACGGTCGGCTCCGAGCGGGCGTCCAAGGTGATGGAGCACCTCACCGAGGACGAGGTCGAGCAGCTGACGGTGGAGATCGCCACGCTGGGCAACATCCCCCAGCCCCAGCTCGAGTCGATCCTCGAGGAGTTCCGCACCGAGGCGAAGGTCCACGAGCAGCTGATCAGCGGCGGGGAGCAGCACGCCCGCGAGCTGATGCGTCGCATCCACGGCGATGAGGGCGACGACATGGTCGACCGCATGCTGGCGACCACGCACGCGTCCCCGTTCCACTTCGTCCGGTTGCACGAGCCCGCCGAGGTGCTCCAGCACCTGCGTGACGAGCACCCCCAGACCATCGCGCTGGTGCTCGCACACCTGCCCGCGCGGCTCGGCGCCCACCTGCTATCCGGGTTGGAGCCGTCCGTGCAGGCCCAGGTCGCCGAGCGGCTGGCCACGCTCGAGCGCGCCGACCCCGAGGTGGTCAGCCGCGTCGAGGAGGCACTTCGCGACCGGTTGGGCGAGGTCCGCCGGCGCAGCGGCCGTCGCGACGGTGTCCAGGAACTGGCCGACCTGCTGAACCAGAGCGAACGCTCGACCGAGCGGGCCATCCTCGCGGAGATCGAAGCCAAGGACCCGGCCCTGGCCGAGAAGGTCCGGGCCCTGATGTTCGTCTTCGAGGACCTGGTCTCCCTGGACGACCGCTCGTTGCAGGAGGTCCTGCGGCAGGTCGAACCGGCGCGGCTCGCGATCGCGTTCAAGGGCATCGCGGCGGAGCTGCGCGATGCGCTGGAGCGCAACCTCTCCGAGCGTGCCCGCACCACGGTCGCCGAGGAGATGGACCTGATGGGCTCGGTCCGCGTCTCGGAGGTCGAGGAAGCGCAGAGCGAGATCGTGCGCACCGTCCACGATCTGGAGAAGGAAGGGCTCATCACGATGAACCGCGGCGCGCAGGAGGAGTTCGTTGCCTGAGGTCCTCCACGTCGATATCGACGACGCGCAGCGCACGACGCTGCACGGCCCGGATGCCGTCCTCGATCCCGCGACCGCCGCGGTCGTCGACGCCGCCGTGGCTCACGCTCGCGACGACGCCTTCCGGGCGGGCGAACGTGCCGGCCGGGACGCCGCCCGAAGCGAACTTGGCCGGGTCGCGCAGGCGATCGACGCGACCGTGTCGGGACTCCGAGCGGACCTCGACGCCCAGCGGGACGAAGCGACCCGCGCCAGCCTGGAGCTGGCTCGCGTGGTCGCGGCGGCGGTGCTCGATGCCACGCCGCCCGCGGAAGCCCTGGCCGTGCTCGACCGCGTGCGGGAGGCCACCGCCGTGCTCGACGACGCACCGCTGACCGTGCGGCTGCACGCCGACGACCACCGCGTGCTGGCCGACCTGCTCGACGACGACCGGCTGCAGCTGGTCGCGGACGCGACCGTCAGCCGCGGCGACGCCCGCATCGAGGGTGCGTCGGGCGGCGCCGATCTCACGCGTCAGGCGCTGCTGGACGCGGCCCTGGACGCGTTCGGAAAGGAGGCGCGATGAGCGGGCTCCTCGACCAGGCGCTGGCGCCGCACCGCGACGCTGCCGACCACCGCGACGCTTCCCACCAACGTGGCGTCTCGGACCACCTCGACGTCCCCGGGGCGGACGCCGCCATGGCGGCGCTGGCCGCTGCGGACGCTGCTCAGGCACGCACCGGTCTGCTGCGCGCGATCAGCCACGGCAGCGTCAGCCGGGTGGTCGGCACCGAGCTGGAGATCAGCGGGCTGCGGCTGGCCGTCGGTGACGCGGTCGACGTGTTCTCCCGCGACGGTTCGCGGGTCGCCGAGGTGATCGCGGTCGCCGACGGCGCCTGCCGGGCGCTGGTGCTCGGTGGCATCGACGGCATCGCCCGCGGTGACCGCGTACGGCCGCGGCTGGGCCCCCTGACCTCGCCGATCGGGGACGCGCTGCTCGGCCGGATCGTCGACGCGCTCGGCAACCCG
>SKNP01000066.1 GCA_007120485.1 Nitriliruptoraceae bacterium | reverse complement strand
CGATCCACCCCCATTAGGCTCGCGCGCATGACGAACCCCTTCGATCTCGACACGTTCCTGGCCCAGCCCCGCATCGCGGGGTTGGCCCTCTCCCCCGACGGTGCACGGCTGGTCGTCGGCGTGGCCACCACCGCACCCGACGGGACCCGCTTCCGGACGGCGCTGTGGCAGGTGGACCCAGCCGGGAAGGCCGAACCGCGGCAACTCACGCGGTCCGCGCCCGGCGAGGCCTCGGCCGACTTCGCCGCGGACGGCTCGCTGCTGTTCACCTCCGCGCGGCCCGATCCCGACACCGCCGAGCCGCCGAGCGACCCGCCGGCCGCGCTCTGGCGTCTCCCGGCCGACGGTGGGGAGGCCGAACTGCTGGCCGCTCCCCCGAGCGGGGTGGCCGGGCTCCACCTCGCCGACGACCAGGACGTGACCGTCGTGGCCGCCGAGGTGGATCCGCGTGCCGACGACTGGGACACCGACCAGGAGCGGGCGAAGGCCCGCAAGGACGCGGGCGTCACCGCGATGTTGTTCGACGGCTACCCGATCCGGGACTGGGATCGCTGGCTGGGCCCACGCGAACCGGCCCTCTGGCAGCTCCCCACCGACGGCACACCGGCGCGTCCCGGCGCCGCTGACGACCCATCGTCGGGGACCCCGGCGCTGGTCGCCCGGGGCATGCGGCTGCACGGCGCCGATGCCACGCTCAGCCCGGACGGCAGCACCCTGTTCACCGGGTGGCGCCGCACCGACGACGCCTCGGAGCCGGCGGACGTCGCCGCCGACCTGATCTCCATCCACCTGGTCACCGGCGAACGCCGGATCCTGCTCGCCGACGGGCGCGACATCTCCTCCCCCACCGTCGCCCCCGACGGACGCCGTGTGGCCGCGGTCGCCAGCGAGCTGGGCGCGCCCGACCGGGCACAGGAATCCACCCTGGTCCTGATCGACCTCGAGGACGGCAGCGTCCGCGACGTCGCCCCCGAGCTGGACCTGTGGCCACAGCAGCCGCAGTGGCTGCCGTCCGGTGACGCGCTGGTGTTCAGCGCCGATGACGCCGGCCACCGGCCCGTGTTCCGGGTGGACCTGGCGGCTGACGAGGTGACCCGTCTCACCGCCGAGGACGCCTACACCGACGTGTGCGTCGCGCCCGACGGCGAGCGCGTCTACGCGCTGCACGCCGCCATCGGCTCGCCCCCGCGTCCGGTCCGGCTCGATACCTCGACGCCAGCGCAGCAACCGACCGAGCTGCCGTCCCCCGCCGGGGACCCACCGACCGTGTCGACGGTCGAACGGCTCGTCGCGACCGCCGACGACGGCGTGGAGATCGGCTCCTGGCTCGTGCTCCCGCAGGATGCGGACGGCCCCGTCCCGCTGGTGACGTTCATCCACGGCGGCCCGCTGGGTTCGTGGAACAGTTGGCAGTGGCGCTGGTGCCCGCACGTGCTCGCCGATGCCGGCTACGCCGTGCTGCTGCCCGACCCGGCGCTGTCGACCGGTTACGGGCGGGCGTTCATCGAACGCGGCTGGGGCCGATGGGGCGAGCGCCCCTACACCGATCTGATGACGACCGTGGACGCGGCCGCGGCGCACCCGGCCGTCGATGAACAGCGCCTGGCGGCCGCCGGGGGCTCGTTCGGCGGCTACATGGCCAACTGGGTCGCGGGCCACACCGACCGCTTCGAGTGCATCGTCACCCACGCGTCGCTCTGGTCGCTCCCCGGCTTCCACGGCACCACCGACCTCGGGTTGATCTGGGAGCGGGAGTTCGGCGACCCCTACGTGGACGCCAGCCGCTACGAGGAGAACTCCCCCGACCGCTTCGTCGGCTCGATCACCACGCCGATGCTGGTGATCCACGGGGAGAACGATCTGCGGGTCCCCATCAGCGAGGGGCTGATGCTGTGGACCGACCTGATGCGCCACGCGGTCGATGCCCGGTTGCTGTACTTCCCGGACGAGAACCACTGGATCCTCAAGCCCCAGCACGCGCGGCTGTGGTACCAGACGGTGCTCGGCTTCCTCGCCGAGCACCTGCGCGGGGAACCGTTCGAACGACCCGAGCTGCTCTGACCCGGCCGGGCGGGAGGACCACCGTCGGGCGGGTGCCACCGCGGAGCTGAGGCCCCGCCGGCGGTCAGCTCACCGGCGCAGGGTCGCGCCGACCACCTCGGCGGCCTCGGCGATCGCGTCGATGGTGCGCTCGGCGTCGTCGTCGGTCAGCTGGCGGTCGGGATCCTGCAGCCGCAACCGCATCGCGACGCTGCGGCGGCCCTCGCCGACCTGGGCACCCCGGTACTCGTCGAACCACCACAGCTCGTCGAGCAGGGGCCCAGCGCCGTCACGGACGGCCTGCTCGAGGGTCGCGTAGGCCACGGCGTCCTCCGCGACCAGCGCGACGTCGACGGTCATGGCCGGGTGGCGGACCAGGGTCCGTGCCCGGACCGGTGGGTGACCGTCGGCGGGGACCGCGGCCAGGAACGGCTCGAGCAGCAGCTCACCGACCACCACCGGCTCGGGCAGGTCGCGGCGGTCGGACTCCTCCGGATGGAGTTGGCCGACGACGCCGATCTCCTGACCCCGCAGACGCAACGACGCGGTGCGTCCGGGGTGGTAGCCGTCGCGCTCGATCGCTACCCGGGTGAGGTCCCACGCGTCGTCGTCCGGTGGCGACAGCTGCCGGGCGATGCGGTCGAACACGGCGATCAGATCACCCACGGACCAACGCGAGTCCACGTCCAACCAGCCGTCGCCGAGCTTGAGCCCTTGGGCCGCCAACGCCAGGACCTGCGGTTGCACGGGGATGGGCTGTCCGTCGGGATCGGTCCACCGCCAGCCGTCACCGATGACGGCGTCGAGCGCGGCCGCCAACGGGTCCTGGACGGGACGGAAGCAGCGACCCAACTCGACGAGCGCGACGCCAGGTCGGCCCTGCCCGTGGTTGTGCCGGACCGCCTGCAGCAGGCCCTCGACCAGGGAGGGCCGCATCGCGGCCGCGTCCTGCGCCAACGGGTTGGCCAGCCGCACACGCCCATCGGAGGGCACGACCCCATCGATCGCATCGTCGCCGACGAACGGGCGGGTCTTGGCCTCGTGGAAACCGGCGGCCAGCGCCAGCTGCCGGGCGTCACGTTCCAGCTGCTGGGCGGCCGTGCGACCGCCGGTCGTCGGCAGGGCCGGCATGACCTCCGGGACCTGGTCGTAGCCGTGGAGCCGCACGATCTCCTCGGTGAGGTCGGCGGGTCGGCGCAGGTCACGCCGCCACGACGGCGGGGTCACCGATCGCATCCCACCGTCGGTCGCCTCGACCGCGGCGCCAGCACGCTCGAGCAGGCCCACCTGGTCGGCGTCGGAGAGCTCCAGCGCGAGCGTGCGGCGGACGCGTCCGGTGTCCAACGTGACCGTCGGCCGGCCCGCCCAAGCCGGCTCCGGCTCGGTGAACGCCGCCCCGCTGCCGGTCGCGCGAGCACCGGCGAGGTCCTGCAGCAAACCGGCAGCACGTGCGACGGCACGTCCGGCGCCCTGGGGGTCCACGCCACGTTCGAACCGGTTGCTGGCCTCGCTGGTCAACCCCAGCCGTCGCGAGGTCGCCCGGATGGTGGTCGGCTCCCAGACCGCGCCCTCGAGCAGGATCCGCCGGGTCGCCGAAGACACCTCGGTGTCACCGCCACCCATGACGCCCGCCAAGCTCACGGCCCGTTCGGCATCGTCGATCACCAGGTCGCCGGCGACCAGGTCGCGTTGCTGACCGTCGAGCGTGGTGAGGCGCTCGGCCCCCTCGGCTTCACGGACGGTCAGCGCCGGTCCGCGCACCCGGTCGAGGTCGAAGGCGTGCAGGGGCTGCCCCAGCTCGAGCATGACCAGGTTGGTGACGTCCACGGCCACGTCGATCGGCCGCATCCCGCACTGGGCCAGCCGCTGACGCATCCACAGCGGTGATCCGCCGACCTGGACGTCGTCGAGGACCCAGGTGTGGAACGCCGAGCACGCGTCGGTCCGGAGGGACACCGGCACGCTCGAACCGTCGGGTTCGGTCGGGACCTGCGGCACGCGCCACTCGGTGTCGAGGATCGCCGCCAGATCGCGGGCGACCCCGAGGATCGACAGATGGTCCCCGCGATCGGCCTGCACCGCGATCTCGATCACCGGGTCACCGACCGGGATGAGGTCGTCGAGCGAGGCGCCGAGCGGGGTATCCGGGTCGAGCACGAGGATGCCGGTGTGATCGTCGCCGACCTCGAGCTCCTTCGCCGAGGCGATCATCCCCTGCGAGGTCACGCCACGGATCCTGCGGGCGTCCAGGGTCAGCCCCTTGCTGCCGTCCGGACCGGCCACGCCCGGCACGAACCCACCGGGCAACGCGTGGACGACCACGTCGCCGACGTCGAAGTTGGCGGCACCGCAGACGACCTCCACCTCGCCGTCGCCGCCCTCGCCGGTGAGGCGGACGAACCGGAGCTTGTCCGCATCCGGGTGCGGCTCCCAGTGCAGCACGCGGGCGGTGCGGATCCCGCTCGCGCCGGCACCCGGACGGGTGACGTCCTCGACCTCGAGCCCGGAGAGGCTCATGACGGCGGCCAGCTCATCGACGTCGAGGTCGAGATCGACCAGCTCTCGCAGCCAGGACAGCGGCAGCTTCACGGTGGTTCCTTGTCGGTCACGTACGGGCCGAGCAGCACACCCGGACCCGGGACACGGCTCGTGGGAGGATCAGAACCGCGCGAGGAACCGCGCGTCGGCCTCGAACAGCTCGCGGATGTCGCGGACCTGGTGGCGCAGCATCGCCACCCGTTCGATCCCGATCCCGAACGCGAACCCGGAGTAGCGGTCCGGGTCGATCCCGCAGAAGGTGAGCACGTTCGGGTCGACCATCCCGGCCCCGAGGATCTCCAACCACCCGTGGTTGCCGCCCGGTCCGTCGAAGCTGACATCCACCTCGGCGGATGGTTCGGTGAACGGGAAGAACGACGGGCGCAGGCGGATCTTGCGGTCCGCGCCGAACATCGCTCGGGCGAACGCCAACAGGGTGCCTCGCAGATGCGCCATCGTGACGTCTTCCGCGACGTACAGCCCCTCGATCTGGCTGAAGACCGGCGAGTGGGTGGCATCCACCGCGTCCGCCCGGTAGGTCCGCCCCGGGCACACCACGGCGATCGGCGGCTGGGTGGTGGTCATCACCCGCGACTGGACCGGCGAGGTGTGGGTGCGCAGCACCACATCGTCGAACCCGTCGACGTAGATGGTGTCCATCTCCTGGCGGGCGGGATGGTCGGGTTCGATGTTGAGCAGGTCGAAGTTGTAGCTGCCGGACTCCGCCTCCGGACCTTCGGCGACGCGGAAGCCCATACCGATGAAGACGTCCAGCATCTCCTGTTCGACCTGGGTCAACAGGTGCGGCCGACCCGGCGGGACCTGGCGAGGTGGCAGGGTCAGGTCCAGCCGCTCGGACTCGAGCCGTTCGCGCAGGGCCGCGCCCTGCAGTTGCTCATGGCGCGCGTCGAACGCGGCCTGGAACGCCTGCCGGAAGGCGTTGAGCGCCTGACCCCGCGCCTTGCGCTCCTCCGGGTCCAGCTCGCCCATGCCCTTCTGGATCGCGCTGAGCTCCGAGCGCTTGCCCGTGAAGCGCACCCGGACCTCGTCGAGGTCGTCGAGGTGCTCGGCGGCTTCGATCGCCGCCAGCGCGTCACGTTGGAGCGCGTCCAGGTCGTTCACGAGGTCCGCCTTCAGGGTCGTTGAGGTCGCAGCCCCCCTCCCGAGGTGGTGGGCCGAGTGGTGGGCCGACGGCACGCAGGGTAGGCGCACGCGTGCCAGACACCGACCTCGACGGACCGCGACCGGCTACGACCGGCCGCGACGGGCCGCTAGGGGGCAGCGTGCCAGCTCCGGGCCAGGGTGTAGAGCGCGACCGCGGCGGCCGCCGCCACGTTCAGCGACTCCGCACGGCCGTGGATCGGGATCGCCACCGTGCCATCGAGCAGTCCGACGGCGGCCGGGTCCAGACCGTGCGCCTCGTTGCCGAGCACCAACGCGGTGGGCCGCGTCTCGGTCGCCAGGTCGTCGACGGACGCGTCCGCCCGGGCGTCCAGCCCCAGCACACGCTGCCCGGCGTCGCGGCAGGCTGCGACCGCCTCGTCGAGTGGTACCTCGACGGCCACTGGCAGGTGGTAGGTGGACCCGGCGGCCGCCCGCAGGGCGCGGGGACCGTACGGATCGACGCTGCCGGTGGTCAGCACCACGCCGCTGGCTCCGGCAGCGTCGGCGCTGCGCAGGATCGTGCCGGCGTTGCCGGGGTCGCTGACCGCGTGCAACAGCACGGTGCGCCCCCCGACGACCGCGTCCTCGACGGGAACCTGGGGGGTCCGCGCGACCGCGACGACCCCTTGCGGGCTGGCGGTGTCGGCCAGTCGCTCGAGGACGTGCGGCGCTACCTCGGTGACGGTGGTGTCGGTCGGCCACACCAGGTCCAGGCCGGCCTCCGGGTCGAGGAACACCTCCTCGACGACGCCGGCGGCGAGCGCCTCGGTCACCGGCCCGGGGCCCTCGACCAGGTGACGTCCCTGGTCGCGGCGCTCGCGCCGACGCGACAGCGCCGCCACCGCTCGGACGCGGTCGTTGCGGGTGGAGGTCAGCACGGCCAGGCGGCCGGAGGGCGGGTCACGCCGCCTCCTGCTCCAACGCACCCTTGGCCGTGGTCACCAGCGCGGAGAACGCTTCCTGGTCCCGCACCGCGAGGTCGGCGAGGTTCTTGCGATCGACCTCGACGCCGGCGAGCTTCAACCCGTGCATGAACCGGTTGTAGCTCAGGCCGTCCTGGCGGGCCGCCGCGTTGATGCGCGAGATCCACAGCTTGCGGAACTCGCCCTTGCGGGCCCGGCGATCGCGGTACTGGTACCGAGCCGCGTGGTCGACGGCCTGGTTGGCCACGCGGTACCGCCGGCTGGCGGCACCCCGGTAGCCCTTCGCGCGGTCCATGACCGCCTTGTGGCTCTTCTTGGTCTGGACGCCGCCCTTGACGCGTGCCATGACTGGACTCCTTGGATCGTGCGGTGCTGGTCGGGCCGGTGCGCTACTGGTTGAGCAGCTTCTTGACCTTCTTGGCGTCCGCAGGGGCGATCTCGGTCTCGCCGGCCAGCCGGCGCTTGCGACGCGAGGACTTGTGCTTGAGCAGGTGGGCGCGGTTCTTCTGGTGCGCCATCACCTTGCCGTTCTTGGTGACGCGGAAGCGCTTCTTGGTGCCGCTGTGCGTCTTCTGCTTCGGCATGGGATCGCCTTGGGGTCGGGGCCTCGCAGGTCACAGCTGCGGGCCGGGGTGGGCGCGGCGGCCGCTGGGGCGCCACGGGGTCGTGCAGGCGCGACGACGCAGGTCGCGCAGGGCTGGTGGGGGCGTTGCTGACGGCCAGCGGACCCGTCGGGGTCGCTGGGCCGGTTGGCCGCTTGGCCGTCTCAGGCGTCCTCGTCGACCGGTGCCTCGGAGCTGGTCGACCCCGGTGCGGTGGTGGCGTCCTCCGGCTCGCTGGACGTTGCCGGTTCGTCAGCCGCTGCCGGTTGGTCGGACGTCGCTGGCTCGTCGGTCTTGGCCTTGACCTTGTGCGGTGCGAGGACCATGACCATGTTGCGGCCGTCGACCTTCGGGGCGGCTTCCACGGACGCGAGGTGGCTCATGTCGTCGGCGAGGCGGTCGAGCAGCTTCATCCCGAGTTCGGTGTGGGTCATCTCACGACCCCGGAACATGATCGACGCTCGGACCTTGGCACCGTCTTTGAGGAACCGACGGACGTGCCCGGACTTGGTGTTGTAGTCGTTGTCCGAGATCTTGGGTCGCATCTTGATCTCCTTGACGGAGATCTGGCTCTGCCGCTTGCGCGCCTGCTTCTGCTTCTGCTCCTCCTCGTACTTGGCCTTGCCCCAGTCCATGATGCGGCAGACCGGCGGGTCCGCCTGTGGGGCGACCTCGACGAGGTCGAGCTCGAGTTCGCGGGCGCGGCGCAGGGCCTGCGCCAGTGGAACGATGCCGACCTGCGTGCCGTCGGCGTCCACCAATCGGACCCGTGGGACCTTGATGTCCGCGTTCAGCCGGCGCTGCTGTTCGTCGATGCTCGGTACCTCCTGGTGCCGGGGGCGGGGTGTCCCCGTGCCCACCGATCGTGGCCGGGTCCGGCGTGGACGCCGAACCGGGCCGCAACGACGAACGGCGACCCGCCAGGGGTCGCCGAGGTCTGCCTCGGCGCGTATCGCCGAGGAAGGTCGCGACCCGGCAGAGCAACGCCCGTCGGGTGGGTGCGCGGGGCACCGCTTGTTCTCAGGTTGTGGGCGCCCGGGCGGTGTCGTGATCGGTCGGGACGGTCGACGGTGCTGACCGGCCCGCCCGGTGCCTGGGCGAGACCCCGGAAGGGTAGCAGCCGCCGGCCACCGATGCCCCGAGCGGTCGAGGGCAGCGTGACGCGGTGGGCGGCCTGGTCGCCCCCTCAGGCGACGGCGGTCGGAGCAGGGGCCGCGTCAGCCACCGACACCGACCGTGGTAGGAGCAGCGGTCGCATCAGCCACCGACACCGACCGTGGTCCGAGCAGGGGCCGCGTCAGCCACCGACACCGACCGTGGTCCGAGCAGCGGCCGCGTCAGCCACCGACACCGAGGGTGTTCCGGTCAGCGGCCCGGCGCCTACCGCCGCGAGGCGGTGTGCGGGTCAGCGTCCCGGTACCCACAGGCGCGAGGCGGCGTCGCCGCCCGCGTCGGCCGGACCGGACGACGAGGAGCCCTCGCTCGGTCCCTTCTCGGCGTCGCTGGGCTCCTGGCCGAGGTCGTTGCTCTCCGCCTCGCCGCTGGCGCTGACCTGCTTCTCGGCCTCGACCTGCGCCACGCGCAGCTGGTTGAGGGCATCGTCGAGCTGGCCGATGATGTCCTCCGACAGCGCGTCACGGCCGCCGTCGGCGATCGCTGCGGTGAGGTCGATCAGCAGCCGGGCGTCGCGACGGCCGAGCTTGACCTGGGCGGCGTTCAGCAGCGCGGAGCTGACCTCGGCGAGCACCTGCTCGACGGGGGCCTCCCGCAGCTGCGAGAGGTAGGCGCGGACCTCCTCCTCGGACGGCTGGTCCTGCGCTCCCGGCTGGCCGCCGGTGGGGTCGATCGGTCGGTCACTCACGTGCCGCTCCTTGGTCGTCTCGGCGCGTCGGCGGTCACAGATCACGCCGCCAGGCCGGCCGGCCTCGAGCCGTGACCGGCGGGCTCATCGTGCATCGAGCCGTTCAGTGGTGCTCGTCGTGATCATCCGAGGTCTCCCCCTCCGGGAGGAGGAAGAAGTAGACGATCCCGAGCACGACCCCGGCACCGAGCGCCCAGGCGAGCCCCTCGAACGTGCCGGTGAACTGCTCCTCGGTCTCTGCGAACGCCGGAACGGCGATCGCGAGCAGCAGCAGGGTCATCGGGACGAGCGTCAGCGTTCGGCGCACGGTACGAGCCTCTTCGATCAGCGACGGCAGGGATGTGCGGCCCAGCCTAGCGTTGCGGCACGCTGCCCACCGACGTGCCCCCGCCCATCAGCCACCGCCTCCCCCGTGACGGAGTCACCGTGAAGACCTTCGACCAGCTGTTCGCCGAGCTCGAGGACAAGGCCGTGACCCGTCCCGACGGCTCCGGCACCGTGGCCGCGCTGGACGCCGGCGTCCACGCGATCGGCAAGAAGCTGGTCGAAGAAGCGGCGGAAGCCTGGATGGCGGCCGAGCACGAGGGCCCGGAGCGCACGGCCGAGGAGATCTCCCAGCTGCTCTACCACGCGCAGGTGCTCATGCTCGCGTCCGGCGTCGAACTCGAGGACGTCTACGCTCACCTGTGAGCCTCGCTGCCCCGGTTCGCGGGATGAGGTGGCCATCGCCACCCGCAGCGCTCCCCCTCCCCTCCGCCGTCCTGCCACGAGGTCGCCCGATGCTCCGTGTCGCCGTTCCCAACAAGGGTTCCCTCTCCGAGCCCGCCACCCAGATGCTGCGCGAGGCGGGCTACCGCCAACGCCGGCACGGCAGCGAACTGGTGCTCGCCGACCCCGACAACGGGGTCGAGTTCTTCTTCCTGCGTCCACGCGACATCGCCACCTACGTCGCCACCGGCACGCTGGAGGTCGGCATCACCGGCCGTGACGTGCTCTACGACGGCGGCCAGGGCGGGACGGAGATCCTGGCGCTCGGCTTCGGTGGGGCAACCTTCCGCTACGCGGCGGTGCCCGGCACCGCCGCGGATCTCAGCGACCTCGCCGGCAAGCGGATCGCGACCTCCTACGAGGGGCTGGTCAACTACGACCTGCAACAGCGGGGCATCGAGGCGGAGGTCATCCACCTCGACGGCGCGGTCGAGACGGCGGTACGCCTCGGGGTCGCCGACATCGTCGCGGACGTGGTCGAGACCGGCACGACCCTGCGGCAGGCCGGGCTGGAGATCCTGGGCGAACCGATCCTCGCCTCCGAGGCGATCCTGATCCAGCGCGACGGCGCCGCCGACGACGAACGCATCGAGCAGCTGGTCCGTCGACTCAACGGGGTCATCATCGCACGGCAGTACGTGATCATGGACTACGACTGCCGGATCGAGCACCTCGAACGGGCCTGCGAGATCACCCCCGGGCTCGAATCACCCACGGTCAGCCCCCTGCACGAAGACGGCTGGGTCGCCGTGCGGGCCATGGTCCTCCAGGACCGCACCAACCGGATCATGGACGAGCTGTGGCAGCTCGGTGCCCGCGGCATCTTCGTCACCGACATCCTGGCCTGCCGGCTGTAGCCGCGGTCGGCGCGCACGCGGTCCCGTTCCCGCAGGATGCCGGTCGCCAGCCCTTGACGGCCCTCGCGGTCGGGCTACGGTACGGCTCCACCCTGACTGCAATCGTTTGTGGCGTCCGGGGGACGGCCCACCGACCGGGAGCGCACCGATGGCCGAACAACGCATCAGCTACGTCCCGCTCGAGGACATGGACGACCGGATGCGCGCGGAGATGGACCGGTGCGCGCGTGAAGGCACGCCCCGTCCGGAGAGCACCGCGGTCCGCGCGCACGTCCCGGCTGCCTTCTGGTTCTTCGCCGACTCGTGGAAGGCGCTGTTCCACTCCGGCGTCTGCGACCACGAGATCAAGGAGCTGTGCCGCGTCTACATCTCGCACACCGTCAAGTGCGAGTACTGCGGCAACCAGCGCTCCGAGCAGGCGCGCAGCAGCCTCGAGGAGGGCCAGTACGACGAACTGCTCAACTTCGAGCGCTCGGATCGGTACGACGATCGCCAGAAGGCCGCGCTTGCCTACGCCCAGGCGATCGCGTGGGGTCCCGGCAGCGACGAGGAGCAGGACGCGCTGTGGGAGCGGCTCCACACGCACTTCTCGGAGCCGGAACTCGTCGAGCTCGGCTGCGCGATCGGGTTGACCTTCGGCCAGCAGAGCTGGATCCGCCTGTTGGACATCGACCACCACCAGGTCATGGCGGGCACGTCCGCTTCGATGGCGCCGGGTTTCGAGGACCCCGAGGCGCTCGCTGCCACCAAGGACTCGGACGACTACTGGGCGAAGAGCCGCGCCTGAGCAGGGTGCGCCCGCGACCGCGGCGCCGCGCCCCACGGCACGTCGTCCGTCCACCGCCGGGCCGCCGCGCTCAACGGACGTCGACCCGCTCGCAGACGTCCAAGCCGGGCGCGGCCGCGTCCGGGTCGCTGACCAGGGTCAGCGACCGGGTGGCCCGGGTGACGGCGACGTAGAGCTGGTGGGCGCCGACCGAGGACGCCGCCACGATGCGGTCGGGGCCGACCACCACCACGTCGTCGAACTCGAGCCCCTTGGCCGCGCGGACGTCCAGCACCCGGACCCGGTCGGCCTCGGTCCCGGCCGCCGGCAGGCTCGCCGCTTCCAGGTCAGCGACCTCCTCGGGGGTCGCGAGCACCGCGACGGTCCCCCCGCGCCGGCCGGTCAGCTGCGACACCTCCGCGGCGGTCGCCGCCACCTCGTCGTCGGCGACCAGGTGGCGTGGGCGCTCGCCCGTGCTGCGCACGGCGTCCGCGGTGTCGCTCGCCCCGTGTCCGGCGGCGGCCAGGACCTCACGAGCCACCTCGACGATCTCCGTGGGCGTGCGGTAGTTGACCGTGAGCTCCCGCACCTCGACCTGGCGACGGCCGATCAGCTTGGCGACGTCGTCCCAGGTGGCGGGCTCGGCCACCCGGCTGCGTTGGGCCAGGTCACCCACCACCGTCCAGGACGCGTACGGCCCACGGCGGGCGACCGCGCGCCACTGCAGCGGGCTGAGGTCCTGGGCCTCGTCGACCACGACGTGGGCGAAGTCGCGGTAGCCGTCGGCTTCGACGTCCGGCTCCGCCGTCTCGGTGTGGAGCCGCTCGGAGTCCAACGTGAGGCCGACCTCGTCGTCCGCCGCGCGTGCTTCCGCGGCGGCGTCGACCGGGGTACCGACCAGCGAGGCGACCTCGTCGAGCAGCGCCGCATCGTCGACGGTCCAACCATCCGCGTCGGTCCAGGCGGTCGCCAGGCGGTCGAGGTCGGCGGCCGCGAACAGGTCCCGTCCGAGCTCGCGGACGTCGTGGTCGCCGCGCGCGGTGGCCGCGACCACCTCGACGGGATCGAGCTCCGGCCAGTAGCAGCGCCGCAGCATCGTGACCTGCGGGGAGTTCTCCAGAGCGCTGTCGAAGCCGCTGCCGACCCGCTCGTCGGGGACGCGGCGGCCCCCGGCGCGGTGTGCCCGACCCCAGATGCGCCACAGCTCGGCGTTGAGCGCGTCCTCCGCGCCGGCGGCCCGGCCGTGGTAGCTGGTGCGCCCCTCGGAGACCCGGACCTTCTCCAGCAGCCGTTGCCGGAGCGGCTCGAGGTCCTGCGTCCGGACGGTCACGGTGGTGCCCTCGAACGACACGCGGGTCTCGGGCGGGATCGGTGGCAGGGCCGCGGCGAGCAGCCGTCGCGCCAGCTGGACCATCGCCAGGTCACCCTTGACCCGGGCGGTCTCGGGATCATCCCAACCGTCGACGCTGACCCCGCGGGGTGCGAGCCCGGCGAGCGGACGCTGCACCGCGCGGTCCTCCCCCAGCGACGGCAGCACCCGGGCGGTGTACTCGGTGAACGCCGGCGACGGGCCGAGTACCAGCACCCCGCGACCTTCGAAACGTTCGCGATCGCGGTAGAGCAGCGCCGCGACCCGATGCAGGGCGACGACCGTCTTGCCGGTCCCCGGTCCCCCGGTGACCACCAGCGTGCCGGTGGCCGGCGCCCGGATGATGCGATCCTGGTCGCGCTGGATCGTGGAGACGATGTCGTGCATCCGCCCATCGCGTTCGCGCGAGAGCGACGCGAGCAGGGCGCCTTGGCCGGTGACCGGCTGCAACCCGAGCGCGTCCGCAGCCTCGACGTCCAGCAACTCATCGTCGAGGTCGCGCACCTGCCGACCGCGGGTGACCAGGGTGCGGCGACGGGCCACCTCCAGCGGCTCCGCCGCGGTCGCCTGGTAGAACGCGGCCGCCGCGGGTGCTCGCCAGTCGACCAGGACCACGTCCCCATCCGCGTCGACGACCGACAGCCGGCCGACGTGCAGCGTGTCCCCGTCCGCGAGGTCGAGCCGGCCGAACACCAGCGACTCCACGTCGCCGAAGGTGAACCGCGCCTCGCGGGAGGCGTGGTGATGGGCGGTCACGTCGCGTTCGAACCTCGCCTGGAACGTGGGACCGCTGGTGTCGGCCGACGCGGCCGCGACCCGGTCGGCGGCGCGACGTCGCAGCTGCTCGACGCGGTCATGGACGTGGTCGAGGTGCTGCTGTTCGGCCTGGACCGCGCGGCGCTTCGCCCCCGGGGGTGGCGCCCCCGTGGGATCCTGCCGGCCGTTCGCCGCCCCGGTCACAGGCTCCGCAGCAGGTCCGCGGTCTCGACCGTGGCCAGCGCAGCATCGGCTCCTTTGTTGCCGAGCTTGCCGCCGGCCCGGGCCACCGCCTGGTCGAAGGTCTCCGTCGTGAGCACCCCGAAGCCGATCGGCACCCCGTGAGCACGGGCCACCGCGGCGACGCCGCTGGCTGACTCGCCGGCGACGTAGTCGAAGTGCGGTGTGTCGCCCCGGACGATGCAGCCGACCGCGACGATGCCATCGACCGACCCGCTGGCGGCGAGCTTGTCGACCACCAGCGGCAGTTCGAACGCGCCGGGGGTCCAGTACACCGACAGGTCGTCGGGCGACGCGCCGTGCCGGACCAGCGTGTCGGTCGCGCCAGCCACCAGTTGGCTGACCACGACCTCGTTGAAGCGCGTGGCCACGATCGCGATCCGCAGTCCGGACGCGTCGAGGTTGCCGCTGCGATGCGTGATGCCGTCCACCTAGGAACCCTCCCGGGGGTCGCGGGCGCCCGCCGCCTGGGCAGCGACGGGGTCGTCAGAACGAAGGCCGCGCCGTCGACGGGCCTCACGCCCGTCGCGGTCGTCGAGCCCGTCGTCCGGGGGTGGAGCCATCGCCACGCCGCGCATCGGCTTCTCCACCGCTGGGGGCGCACCGTCCTGCTGGGCGGCGATGTCGCCGACGCCGGTGGAGATCGGCAGCGGCCCGTCGGTGCGGTCGTGGCCCATCCGCTCGGCCTTGGTGCGCAGGTAGAACTCGTTGGCCGGGTTGGGCTGTACCTCGACCGGCACCCGTTCCACGATCGAGAGTCCGAACCCACCGAGCGCCGCCCGTTTGGTTGGGTTGTTGGACAGCAGGCGGAGCGTGGAGAGATCCAGGTCGGCCAGGATCATCGCGCCGATGCCGTAGTCGCGGGCGTCAGCGGGCAGCCCCAACTCGAGGTTGGCGTCGACGGTGTCGGAGCCGTTGTCCTGCAGTTCGTAGGCCTGCAGTTTGTGGAGCAACCCGATGCCCCGGCCTTCGTGACCGCGCAGGTAGACGATGACCCCTGAGCCCTCCTGGGCGATCTGGGCCATCGCCAGATCGAGCTGGGGGCCGCAGTCGCACCGCAGGCTGCGGAACACGTCGCCCGTCAGGCACTCGGAGTGCATCCGCACCATCACCCGGGGCTGTCCCTCGGGTTCGCCGAGCAGCAGCGCGAGCGATTCCGTGCCGTCCGCGACCGAGCGGTACCCGAAGACCCGCCAGTCGCCGTAGGGCGTCGGCAGCTTGGCCTCGGCCACGCGTTCCACCAGGCTCTCGCGTTCGCGCCGGTAGGCGACCAGGTCCTCGATCGTGACCATCAGCAGGCCGTGCTCGGCGCAGAACGCCTCGAGGTCGTCGACCCGCGCCATCGATCCGTCCCCGTTGACCACCTCGCAGATCAAGGCCGCGGGCCGCCGGCCCGCCAGGCGCGCCAGGTCCACCGACGCCTCGGTGTGGCCGAGCCGACGCAGCACCCCGCCGGGGTGGTAGCGCAGGGGGAACACGTGACCGGGCCGGGTGACGTCCTCAGCGGTCGAGGTGGCATCGGCCAGCACCTGGCAGGTGTGGGCCCGGTCCGCGGCGGAGATGCCCGTGCTGGTGCCCTCGGACGCGTCGACCGAGACGGTGTAGGCGGTGCCCTTGGGGTCCTCGTTGCGCAGCACCATCGGTGGCAGTTCGAGCCGGTCGAGGTCCTCGCCGAGCATCGGCACGCACACGACGCCGGAGGTGTGGTTGATCACGAAGGCGAGCTGCTCGGGGGTGGCCGCGTCGGCGGCCATGACCAGGTCACCCTCGTTCTCGCGGTCCTCGTCGTCGACCACGACCACCATCCCGCCGTCGCGGATGACGGCGATCGCGTCCTCGATCGGGGCGAACGGACGGCTCACGGGTGCTCCTCGGGGTCGGGGGTCGCGGCGGGGTCGGCGGTCGCGGCGGGGTCGGCGGTCGCGGCGGGGTCGGCGGTCGCGGCGGGGTCG
>SKNP01000270.1 GCA_007120485.1 Nitriliruptoraceae bacterium | reverse complement strand
AGGCCGCCATCATCAGCTCGGTGACGGTGAACCCGTCGTGGATCGTCTCGCGCGGGAGCCGACCGGCTCGGAACGCCTCGACCATGTGCCGGTTCTCGCCGGTGTAGCCGTAGGTCATCGCTTCGTCCTCGAGCAGTGGCATCAGGCCCTGCTCGGAGTTCTGCTTCTCGATCAGGTCCTCGCCCTGCTCGCCTTGTAGCTCGCGGCTGAGGAACACCTTCGCCGGGGTGTCGAGGGTGTTGACCTGCGCGGAGTACTCAGGCCCGAGCAGCTCGAACGACAGCCGCAGCCCTGCCCCGACGTAGGACCAGGAGGTCGTGGCTTCGGCCACGACGATGTCACCGTCACCGTTGAGGAAGTGGACGGTCGCGTGGGCGTAGTCCTCGGCCGGACGGTTGCGGTAGTCGACCTGCCCGTCGTAGGTCGCGGCGAGTTGGTCCGCGTACTTCGGCCGTACCCACTTCAGCCCGGCGATCGTGGCGTTGACCGACACCGGCCGCAGCCAGTCCGCGGTGGCCGTCCCGGGAGGGGTCAGCAGGAACCGGCTGGCCTCGATCGAGTGGCACATCATGTCGCTGAGGACGCCGCCACCTTGGTACTGGCCGTCCCAGAACCACGCCCGGTGCGGGCCGTTGTGCTCCTCGGCGCTACGCGCGAGGTACGGGGCGCCGGCCAGCGACGCGCCTCGCGCCCACACGATGTCCTTGGCCCGGGTCAGGCCAGGGGCGAAGACCTGGTTCTCGAGGTAACCGCCGAGGATCCCCGCTCCCTCGATCGCATCGATCACCCTCCGCGCCTCCGCCACGGTGCGGGCGAGCGGCTTCTCCACGGCGATGCCCGTGAGTTCGGCACGCCCGGCCGCGACCTCCTCGCAGATGGCCTCGATCGTCTCCACCCGGACGTGGTTGGGCGTGGTGACCCAGATCGCGTCGACGCGTGGGTCACGGACGAGTTCGACCAGGTCCTCGTACGCGGTCGGATCCCCCACGCCGAGCGTCCGACAGTGGTCCGCCAACGCGGTGGCCGTCTGCTGGTTGCGGCTCTGGACGGCGACGATGTCGCCGCCGCGCACGCCGGTCCAGGCTTGCGCGTGGAAGTTGCCGATGAAGCCGCTACCGACGATGCCGACACCGAGGGTGTCCATGGCTCGTAGCCTTTCGTCTCGAGGGTCTCTACAGGGGTGAGAGCACTACTGGCGGAGCCGTCGCTGCCGGCCGTACAACGACAGCAGGACGACGAGGATGATCCCGTTGACGACCTGGCGGCCGGCTGCGGGGATGTTGAGCACGACGAGCAGGTTGGTCAGGGTCTGGAGCACGACCGCGCCGATGGCGGTCCCCAGGTAGCCGCCGACCCCTCCGGCCAGGGTGGTGCCGCCGATGACCACGGCAGCGATGGAGATCAACTGGTACTGGTCGGCGATGTTGATCGAGGCCGCGCCCGTGAACCCGACGATCATCATCCCACCGAGCGCCGCGAAGAGGCTCGCGGTCACGTACAACAGGACCAGGTTGCGCTGGACGGAGATGCCGGTGAGGAAGGATGCTTCGCGGTTGGCGCCGAGCGAGTAGACGCGCCGCCCGAACGTGGTCCGCCGCAGCAACCACACCGTGAACACGGTCACGATCAGCCAGATCCATACCGAGCCGCGGACACCGCCGACCGTGGTGGAGTTGACGATCTGGCTCAGGAGCGCCGGGGCGCGCCCCTCCGGCTGCCCGCCCGAGTAGACCCGGATGATGCCGGTCACGACGGCCACCATCCCCAGCGTCATGACCAGCGGCGGGATACGCAGGTAGGCGACCCCGATGCCGTTGGCCAGCCCGATCAGGCCGCAGTAGGCGAACGCCACCAGCATGGCCAGCAGCAGCCGGTCGTTGTCCCCCTGGCTCACCTGGGCGATGATCACCGCGGAGAAGGTGGCGTTCTTGCCCAACGAGAGGTCGATGCCCTCGCCACCACCGAGGATCACGATCGTCTGCCCGGCGGCGATCACCCCGAGGAACGCGGCGACCCGCAACGTGTTCAGCAGCGAGCCGTAGGACGCGAACCCAGGTGCGACGATGTTGCCGACCAGGAAGAGCGCCGCGAGCACCAGCAGGGAGAGCACCACCGGGTTCCGCAGGAGCGCCCGAGGTTCGGGCAGCGTCACCCGATCACGCAGGGATGTGAGGTTCATCGTCCCCTCCCTCGTTGCGACCACAGACCGGCCAGCGCCAGGGCGAGGATCACCAACAACCCGTCGATGAGCTGTCGGACGTCGGTCGGGGGTCGGATCGCCACGAGCAGGCTCGTCAGCAGCTGCAGGACCAGCACCCCGATGATCGTGCCCCCAGCGCCGCCGGCGCCGCCCGACAGCCGCGTCCCGCCGATCACCAGGGCGGCGACGGACGCCAGGGTCAGCCCGGCACCGGCGAGCGCATCCGCGGAACCGCTGTTGGCGAGCATCGCGAAGGACGCGAGGGAGGCGTAGAGCCCGCCGATCACGTAGGTCATGATCTGCACCTTGGCGACCCGCACCCCGGTCGCGAAGGCGGCGTGCTCGTCGCCACCGACCGCGTAGACGTGGCGGATCAGGCGGGTTCGCTTCAGCACCAGCCAGCTGACCGCCAGAGCGACCAGGAGCCAGGCGGCGATCGGGATGCCGAGCAGGCTGTCGCGGTAGCCCTGCACGATGCTCTCGGGCATCCGTGGGGCAGCGTCGGCGCCGGGGGGGAGCACGAACAACGCGAGCCCGGCCCAGACGAAGCTGGTCGCGAAGGTGGCCACGATGGGCTGCAGGCGCACGACGGCCACCAGGATGCCGTTCACCAGCCCGCACGCCGCACCGGTCGCCAGGCCGACCAGCAGCGCCCCGGGCAGCCCAAGTGGTTCGACCATCGACACCGTCACCACGCTCGACAGCGTCGCGATCGCGCCGATCGACAGGTCGATGCCGCGTCCGAGGACGATGATCGTCTGGCCGACGGCCACCGCGGCGAGCGGGATGACGTTGGCGAAGATCGATCGGACGTTGAAAGCGGTCAGGAAGTTGTCGGCGACGATGACGTTGGCGGTGAACACGACGACCAGCAACGTGATGGCCGTCGCCACGGGCAGGCGACCCCCGAGCAGCCAGGTCCGGGCATCGCGCAGCATCGTGACCGTCGACGGCGTGGACGGAGCGCTCATGGCTCCACCACCTGCAGGGAGGCCGCAACGAGCCGTTCGCGGGTGAGCTCCTGCGGTGCGATCTCCTCGACGACGCGCCCCTCGAAGAACACCACGATCCGGTGACTGAGCCCGAGGAGCTCGTCGTCGTCGCTGGAGTTGAACAGCACCGCCACACCGTCAGCGGTCAACCGCGCGATCACCTCGTAGAGCTCCTCCTTGGCCCGGACGTCGATGCCCTTCGTGGGGTCGTCGAGCAGGACCACGCGCGGCTCGGTCAACAGCCACTTGCCGACGACGACCTTCTGCTGGTTGCCGCCGGAGAGGGTCATCACGCCGTCATCGAGGTTGCCGTACTTGATCGCCAACTGACGACCGGCATCTTCCGCAGCGGCTTGCTCTCGCCGCTGGGACAACACGCCCGGCGGCCGGGCGCGCCGCCGCATGCTGGGAACGGTCAGGTTCTCCAGGATGGGGCGGACGGGCAACAGCCCCTCGCGGCCGCGGTCCCCCGGGACCAGAGCGATGCCGTGGCCGACGGCCTGCTTGGGCCGGGTGATGGAGACCGGCTCGCCGTCGAGTTCGACGGAGCCGCTGCGGTGCCGGTCCGCTCCGAAGAGCGCGTTGAGCAACGCCGACTGGCCCTGTCCGGCAAGTCCCCCGAGCCCGAGCACCTCGCCTTCGCGTACCTCCAGGGAGACGTCGTCGAGTTGGTCGGTGGCCAGCGACGTCACACGCAGCCGGACCGGCCGCTGCCGATCGGCCACGTCCGAGTCGGCGATCTCCTGACCCACGGACTCCGCAGCGCCGGCGAGCTCCCCGACCATCAACTCGACCAGCGTCGACTCCTCGACGTCCGACAGGTCGACCGCACCGGCCACCTCCCCGCTGCGCAGGACCGTCGCCCGATCACAGATCGTGTAGATCTCCCCCAGGCGGTGCGAGGTGAAGATCACCAGGGTCCCGGCATCGCTGAGCTCGCGGATCGCGTCGAAGACCACCTCCACCTGCGCGCTGTACAGCGACGCGGTCGCCTCGTCGAGCACCAGGACCTGAGGGTCGCGTGCGACGGCCTTGGCGATCTCCACGAGCTGTTGCTCCCCGGGTGGCAGGGAGCCCACCCGGGCGTCGAGCGGCAGCTGGTGGTCACGGAACCCCGCCCGGAACCGCTCCAGGACGGCGGCAGCACGTGCACGGTCGGTGCGATGCTGGAGGAACCCGAAGCGGGTCTGCTCGAACGCCAACGCCACGTTGGCGGTCACGCTCAGGTCCTTGACCAGGCTCAGCTCCTGGTAGACGGCCGCGATGCCGTGCCGGTGCGCGTCCTGGGGACGCGCCACGGTGAAGCGCTCACCGTCCAGTTCGATCGTGGCCTGATCCGGTTCGACCACGCCGGTGAGGATCTTGTTCAGCGTGCTCTTGCCGGAACCGTTGGCGCCGATCAGCGCGTGGACCTCGCCGCGCTCGGCCGCGAGCGACGCACCGCTCAACGCGACGACACCGCCGTAGCGCTTGTGGACGTCCCGCATCTCGAGGAAGGACACGCTGCTGACGCTCCCGGGTCGAGGTGGCGCGGACCGCCCGCCGGGAGGTGGACGTCCGCGATGCTGGATGGATCGATGGTGGATGGGT
>SKNP01000241.1 GCA_007120485.1 Nitriliruptoraceae bacterium | reverse complement strand
GCCTCGGGCGTCCAACGCACGTCTTGGACGAGGTCCCCTCAACCCCTTGCCTTCGGATGCTTCTCGTGTAGTGTCACGGGCTCGCTGCCGAAGCTGGTGGCGGCGACGATCGACCGGGCGCCGGCCAAGCGTCCGCTGATCGAAGACCCGTACGACGAGCCCGACCGACGAGCTAGCCCGCCTTCCGAGGCGACGACGAGGAGGTGTGCCGATGAAGTCCCGGATCTTCCGCGCACCGATCCGCGCCACGCACGCCGCCGTTGGCGGAACGTGCCGTCCGGTCGCCAGCTCGCGTCTGAGGACCACCTAGGTCCACTCCAGCAGGAGAGCAGCAGCAGAGCCGGCGGCAACGCCGGCTCTCGTCGTATCTGACGACGCTCTCGCAGCTGCCGGTGGTGCCGCCTTCCGCACATCCCATGCCCGTTCCGGGCAGGAGGCAGCGTCGTGCACCATCTCGATTACTACCAACACTACGTCCGTGTCCGACATGAGGAACAGCTCGCCGCCGCGTCGCGGCGTCGTCTGGTCGTTGACCGGCCCCGGCGGGTCCGGCAGCTGCGTGAGTGGGCCGCCCGCTCGCTCGTCCGGCTCGCCCGGCGGCTGTCGGACGACCCCGTGGTCGTCGAACGCTCCGCGGCGCAGCGGGTGGTCGACGTCTCGGATGCCTCGACGGCCGCCGAGGTCGTCGACGTCTCGGACCGCTCGTCGCAGGAGCCCGTCGGTGCGGCCGCCCAGCGCGAGTGACCAGGTCGCCGGGATCGCGGGGGCCGGGGCCAACGGCCCCGGCCCCCGACGCGCGCCCGCAGCCGGACGTCCGCGATGTCCGAGGTCGTCGCGCCGCGCCTCAGGGCCCTCGGTCCGCGCGCGGGGCCGGGCGGAGCACCTCCAGCAGCACCCGTAGGAGCAGCACGGTCCCCGCGAACAGCCCCAGCCAGCCCAGGACCTCCAGCAGGCGGACCTGGGTGCCGGCGACGACGGGGCCCGCGTCGGTCGCCAGCATGAGCACGGCCAGCAGCCCGACCCCAAGCGAGCTGGCCGTGAGCACCACACGGTTGATCAGCCCCTCGACCACCGCCACGTCGGCGGGTTCGGAGAACAGCCGGACCCGGGTGGTGATCCCACCGTGCTCCAGCAGGGTCGCGATCCGGTCGAGGTGGCGTGGCGCCCGCCGGACCAACGGCCCCAGTTGCGCCCACTCGCTCTGGACCAGCTCCGTCAGCGACGACGGCGTGGTCCGCTCCTTGAACTCCGCACCGCCCAGCGCGGCCACCTGGTCGATAAGCGGGTAGTCCGAGCAGAGGTATTCGAGGGTGCCGGCCAGGGTCGCCAGCGCCCGGAACATCGTGGAGGTCTGGGGCGGGAGGCGGAAGCCCAGCCGGGTGGTCACCCGGAGCAGGTCGGTGAGGGCGTCGGCCGGTGGCAGGCCGGGGCCGAGGTGGGCAGCCATGAACCGCGCGAGGTGGCGCTCCACCTCGTCGGGGTCGCGGGTCGGCGCGATCGCGCCGACGGCGACCAACGACTCGTACAGCAGGGACGGTTCGCCGAGCCGGATGGCGAGCAGCAGTTGCAGCACCGACGACCGTTCGAAGGTGTCCAGACGCCCGGTCACCCCGAAGTCGATGAGGCCGAGGTTGCCGTCGTCGAGCAGGAGCACGTTGCCGGGGTGCGGGTCGCCATGGAACCGTTCGCCCCGCAGCATCGCCTCCACCTGCGAGGCGCACAGGGCGTCGGCGAGGTGGCGGGCTTCGTCGGGGCTGCGGCCCTCCGGGCCGACCGTCGAGAGCGGGCGACCGACCAGCCGATCCATGACCAGCAACCGCTCGGTGGTCAACTCCGTGACGATGCCGGGGATCCGCACCTGCGGCTGTCGTTCCGCTGCCGACGCCATCTCGACCGCGTGGCGGCCCTCGACCCGCAGGTCGAGCTCCGTGCGCAGTGCACCGGCGAAGTCCTCGGCGATCGCTCCGACCCCGAAGCTGCGCCCCCAGTCGGTGCGACGCTGCGCGACGCGCGCGAGCCAGACCGCGATCGCCAGATCCCGCTCGACCTCCTCCAGCAGGCCGGGCCGCCGGACCTTGATCACGACCTCGCGTCCGTCGTGCAGGCGCGCGACATGGACCTGGGCGATGGAGGCCGAACCCAGGGGCGTCCAGTCGAGATCGGTGAACACCTCCTCGAGGGGGCCGTCGATCTCCGCGGCGATGGCGCGTTCCACCTCGTCACGGCCCAACGGTCGGGCGTCAGCGTGCAACCGTCCGAGCTCCTCGAGCGCCGCCGGCGGCAGGAGATCGGGTCGGGTCGCCAACAACTGCCCCAGCTTGACGAACATCCCGCCGGCGTCCTCCAGTGCCGTGCGGGTCCGACGCGCCAGCTCCTCCGGGCTGCGCGCCGCCACCTCACCGCGCCGCAAGCCGAGGGCCGGCGCCAACCCGTGACGGACCAGGATCCGCAGCACCTGCAGCGCGCGAACGACGATGCCCAGACGTCGCCGCAAGGACCGCAACGGCCGGATCGGTCGCAGACCGGTGCGTCGAGCCGGGCGGGCGAACAGCAGCTCGATCACGACCACGGCGAGCATCGTCGCGACGACCTGGAACGGCAGCGCGAGCGCCACCAGGCCGTCGCGGACCCGGTCGAAGTCCGTGATCTGCTGGTCGATGGGGCCGGTCACGTCGATCAGCAGCAGCGCGGCGACGGTCGCACCGATCAACGACCCGATCACCACCGCCAGCAGCAGTCGCGGCCATGTCACCTCACGGGTGCCGAGCAGTGCCCGGACCACCCAGGCGAAGCCGACCATCAACAGGAGGTTGCCGACGACGCCCATGGTGTTCACAGTTCCCGACGGTCGAGCCGGACCATGGTCAGCGCGAGCAGTCCGGCGGTAGCGAGGACCGCGACGACGGTCGCACGGAGGTACTCGGTGGCCGGGACGCCCTCCACCAGCGCGATCACGGCGGTGAGCAGCTCGCTGGGCAGCCAGACGCGCAGCGGCTCGATCATGGCCAGCATCGGCAGCACGAGCAGGATCGCGAGCGTGAGGAAGACGACCGCGACCTGACTCCGGACGATGCTGCCGGCGGTCGCGACCACCGCGATCGCGAACCCCAGGTACACCGCGCCGTAGGCGGTCCCGACCGTGACCTCGACGAGCGGGAGCGACCCGATCAGGGCCGTGGTCAGCGCGACCGTGACGATGGTCCCGGCGATCAGGGCGATGATGGTCGCCACGGTGGTGACCACGTACGGCGCGATCACGAGTCGACCTGGCCGCTCGACCCGGGTGCGCAGGAACGCCGCACGCTCCGGGTGGGCGTCGATCGCCAAGGCGGCGGCCGCCACGACCACGACGCCGAGTAGTCCCAGTTGGCTCACGTTGGAGACGAACTGGATCAGCCCGTCCACGGGGACCGGGTCCGGGGCGACGATCGTGATGTCCCCGCCCATCTGCGCGATGAACTCGTTGAGGTAGCGCGCACCGAGCGCCCCCATCAGCCCGAAGATGAGGTAGACGCCGGCGAGGATCGTCCACCGGTGGGTACGCAGGAGCCGGCGGGTCTCCAGGCGCCACAGGGACATCGCCGGTCGCGGGGTGGACGGGGCCGGTGGCGTCAGGGTGCTCATGAGGTCAGCTCCAGGAACGCCGTCTCCAGGTCGGTCGCCGGGTAGAACGAGACCAGCGACGCACCCTGGTCGGCGAGCAGCCCCGGGATCTCGTGTTCCGCCCGCTCCGCGTCGGAGACGACCAGCCGCAACCGTCCCGGTGCCGGCTCGTTCACGTCCACGGCCCAGGACTGGTTCCGAAGGGCGGCGGAGAGCCCGACGGCGTCACCTCGCACGTGGAGCGCGTAGACGGTGCTGGTGCGAGCGAGCAGGTCGGCGATGGGCCCTTCGTAGCGCATCCGACCGTGATCGATGACGCCGACCAGGTCACAGACCTGCTGGACGTCGGAGAGGATGTGGGTCGAGAGCAGCACCGTCTTGGTGTGGGCAAGTCGGCCGATCAGGTCCAGGACCTCGCGACGTCCGGCCGGGTCCAGCGCGGACGACGGCTCGTCGAGCACCAGGACCTCAGGGTCGCCGACCAGGCAGGCAGCGAGGCCCAGACGCTGCAGCATCCCGCGGGAGAACCCACCCGTCCGACGATCGATCGCGTCGCCGAGCCCGGCCTCGACCAGCGCCTCGGTGACCCGCTCCGGCGGGAGCTGTGGCGCGGTCAGAGCACGGGCGAGGTCGACCACCTCGAAGGCCGTCAGCCAGGGTTCGAACTGCGGGGTGTCGACCAGGACGCCGAGCGACGCTCGGGGTACCGCGAGCTCGAAGGTCCCCGACGTCGGCCGCCGCAACCCGGCCAGGATCGACAACATCGTGGTCTTGCCGGCACCGTTGGGGCCGATCAGCCCGTAGATGGAACCGCGGGGCACGGTGAGGTCCACCTCCGCGAGCGCGTCGGTGTCGCCGTAGCGTTTGCCGAGTCCTCGGGTGGTGATCACCGCGTCACCGTCATCCGTGGCAGCCGGGGAGTCCCAGGGACCGACGGCGATCGGCGGTCCGACCGGAGGTGCGGACGATCCGAGGTGTGATCTGTCGGTAGCCAGGCCTTCTTCTCCGGGTGGGATACGTCCGACGACGAGGTAGATGATCACCCCGATGGGGAAGTTGCCCAGCAGGATGATCAGTGCCCAGCCCCACTTGGGGAGGTGTTTCACCTGCCGGCGTCGGAGGTCCACCAGGCACAAGGTGGCGCCCACGACGTAGGCGATCCCGGCCACCGCGAGGATCACCAGCGTCGAGGTGTCGG
>SKNP01000001.1 GCA_007120485.1 Nitriliruptoraceae bacterium | reverse complement strand
TACCAGCAACAGGAGTAGGGCTTGCCCTGGAGTCTCGGCGCGACCTCCGGCGCCTCGCCGCTGGCGCCTTCGAAGTGCTCCACGCTGGCGCGGCCCCCGGCGAGTGGGGCGGCGCGGGCACGGGAGATGTGGTTGGTCGGCGTTGGCCGTTGGGGCCGCTCCCTGGTGGCCACCATGAGCGCCTCGAACGAGACCGGACCGTCGTAGCCGGTGACGTCGACGACCACCTCGTCTCCGTCGGCGAAGACGTTGACGATGTGGAACACCGTCTGCAGGCTCGTGTCGGTCATCGGGATGCGCACGGGCTGCCCAGCGCGTCCCCGTGGGATGAACAAGAGCGTCGGTGGTCGGCCGTCCCACGCGAAGCTGGACCACAACGGGGCCCGGCCGAGCAGCGCCGGGATCGGTCGGGGTTTCGCGGCGTTCTCGACCAGCACGAACCAGTCGTCGGTGAACGCCAGATCGTGGACGAGCCCCTCGGTCCGCACGGTTCGCGAGCGTGCGAGCTCCTGGAACGACGCGTCGACCTCGATGAAGGTGACCTCGCTCTTGGCTGGGGTCTGCCGCAGCACGTAGGTCACGAGGTGGTCCGTCGCGAGATCCTCGCGCGGCATCGGGGCGGTCAGTTCGCCCTTGCCGGTCATCCACGGCGTCTCGCCGACGCTCTTGAGCTCGGGCAGCGACATCGCCGTGTGGCAGCCGAGGTCAGCGGCATGCAACTGGCCGTTCCAGACGTAGCTGTCGTGGCTGGCGGTGGTCGTCGGATCAACGTTGAAGACGTTGCGGCGCCAACCCGGCAGGTTGGTGAACACCCGCCGTCGGGTCATGCGCCCGGCGCGACGCTCCTCGACCAGCACGCGGGTCTCCGGGTGGGACGTCCGCAGGAACGCCGAGCCGTCGGCCACCTCGAGCGCGCCGACCAGCCCGTAGCCGTCGAGGAACGACAACGGGTCCTCGCCAGCCGCGAAGATGCCCCCGCCGTTGCGGAACAGCACACCATCCAGCCCATCCGGGATCCGACCCTCGATCCGGTCGACCCGGAAGGCGACGTCGTCTGCCTGGTCCCGTCGTAGCGTCTCGGACACGTCCACGTACGCCGCCGATCACCGAGCTCCGCTCCGTCACCGGCTCAGTACAACACGAACGATCCGACCCCGCAACCGTCGCCGCGACGTCGCAGCGTTGCGGAGATGCCACGCGAACGCGAGCGGCGCCGCGGGCAGCGGTGGTACGGGATCGAGCTCCGGATGGATCGCGCTGGCCAGCCGGGCCGATCGGCCCGGCGCCCCGTTGATGGGCCGCCTGGGGGGAGAATGCCGTGTCCGCGCACACCCGATCGGGACTGCCTGACGCCCTCAGCGAGTACGGTCGTGGTGCCACCGACCCAGGAGTGCCGCCCGATGGATTACCGCCTGCTCGGACGCAGTGGCTGCGTCGTGTCGTCGCTGTGTCTTGGCACGATGACCTTCGGACGCGAGGCCGACGAGGCGGATTCGATCGCGCAGCTGGACGCCTTCATGGACGCCGGCGGCACGTTCATCGATACCGCCGACGTCTACTCCGGCACCGCGTCAGAGTCGATCATCGGTCGGTGGCTGTCGACCGCACCGAGCGACGTACGCGACGAGGTGGTGCTGGCTACCAAGGCCCGGTTCCCAACCGGCGACGGCCCCAACGATCTCGGGTTGTCACGACGCCACCTGTCGAGGGCGCTGGACGACTCGCTACGTCGGCTGCAGCTGGAGACGATCGATCTGTACCAGGTGCACGCCTGGGATCCGCTGACCCCGCTGGAAGAGACCCTGCGCTTCCTCGACGACGCGGTGGCGGCCGGCAAGATCCGCTACGTCGGCCTGTCGAACTTCACCGCCTGGCAGCTGCAGCGTGCCGTGGACCTGGCCGGGTTCCACGGGTGGTCGGTGCCGGTGACCCTGCAGCCGCACTACAACCTGCTGGGCCGGGAACTCGAATGGGAGATCGTGCCGGCGTGTGAGGCCAACGGGCTCGGCATCCTGCCGTGGTCCCCTCTGGCGGGCGGCTGGCTGACCGGCAAGTACCGGCCCGACGAACGGCCGAGCGGCGCGAGTCGTGTCGGCGAGAACCCGGATGCCGGGCTGGAGGCCTACGACCGGCGCAGCGCCGAGCAGCGCACCTGGGACGTGATCGATGCGGTACGCACGGTCGCCGACGGGCGCGGGGTGTCCATGGCGCAGGTCGCCCTGGCGTGGGTCGTGGACCGCCCGCAGGTCAGCTCCGTGATCCTCGGGGCCCGCACCCTGGAACAGCTCGCTGACAACCTCGCCGTCACCGGGTTGCACCTCGACGCGGAGGAGACCGCCCTCCTCGACCGCGCAAGCGATCCCGGTGCCGCCGACTACCCCTACGGCGGTCCGGGCATCGGACAACGCAGCCGGAAGCTCCCTGGCGGACGCTGAAGCTGCGCCCCGGGAGCTCGCTCCTCTCCCCAGCAGGAGAGGCCAAGGGCTGTGCAGCTACTGGACGGCACGCATCCGCGGCAACTGCCGGTTCCTCCTTGAACCCGGAGGGGTTCATCCTGACCCGCCGGCTGGACTGGTGCACACCGACGGCTACTTCCCGGAGGGCGGTGCCGACCGCTGGTCACGTCGTGTTGGGACGGAACGCTTGACAACGAGCACACCGTTGCGAACTTGGACCGCACAAGCGTTCTCTATGGGTCTTGCCCGCACAGGGAGGAGTTCACGATGCCATCGCTGACCGTCAACGGCGTCCGGCTGGCCTACCAGATCCATGGAACCGGGAAGATCCCCCTGGTCATGGTGCACGGATCATGGCTGGCCGGCGAGCAGTGGGATGCCGTCGTCCCAGAACTGGCGGCGTCGTTCCGGGTTCTCACCTACGACCGCCGCGGCCATGGCGACAGCGAGCGGCCGAGCAGCCAGGGCACCATCGGCGAGAGCGTCGCCGACCTCGCCGCCCTGATCGAGCAGTTGGGGCTCGCTCCTGTGTGGGTGGCTGGGAACTCCTTGGGCGCTTCGATCACGCTTCGGTTGGCCGGGGAACGACCCGATCTCTTCGCCGGTCTCACGGCCCACGAACCGCCGTTGTACTCGCTGGCGGTCACCGACCCTGCCGTGGACCCGATGATCGAAGCGGACATGCGAACCGATGCCGCGGCCGCTGAGCGGATCGCCTCCGGCGATCATGCCGGTGCCGCCGAGCAGTTCGTCGAAGCGAACGCACCGGGCATGTGGACCCAGCTCCCACCCGAGGCCAGGCAGATGATGATCGAGAACGCACCCGCCTTCCACGACGAGGCGAACGATCCAACCTTCTATGACGTCGACCGTGATCGCATCAGCGCGTTCCCGCGACCGGCTCTGCTCACGCAGGGCGATCAGAGTCCACCCCAGTACGCACCGGTCATCACCGAGCTCGCCGAGGCGCTGCCATCCGTCGAGGTGAGCACGTTGACGGGAGTCGGACATCTGCCACACATGGAGCATCCTGACGCCTACGTCGACGCGCTGACGGCCTTCGTCCACGAGCACACACCATGAGCCGTTCCGGACGATGCATGGAGAGGCTCGCCCAGATCCTCGGTTGACCACGGCCCTGCGGGCCACGGTCCACGGTGCCGACCGCGCTGACGCCGACGTGCGCACGGGTGGCGTTGAACGAGGGCGCATCGACAAGCGGGCCCACGCGAACGGCCGCCGACGGCAGGTTCCAGCGCCACGTTCGGCGAGGCCGTGCGTCGAGAGTGCGTCGCGGTCGTGGTAGATGCCGGGCGAGCGCATGCTGACGGGGTGCATGATCCGCAGGTACTCACCGACGGCGTCCAACTGCTCGTCAGCGAGGGCCTCCTGCACGTCGCTTGACATCCCCAGCAGGCTGAGCAGTTGCGACTCGAACAGGGTCGTGGCTGCCCAGTACGGGTAGTCGGCGCGGAAGAGGGCGCTGAAGGCGAACGACGACGAAGCGTTGTCCGGCGGCGCGGTTGCGAGACGTCCGCGTCAGGCCAGCATGACCCCGTTGCCTGGTGCAGGGTGCGAGCGAGAAGACCGGACACGGCAGATGGTCGAGCTTCCCACGCGTCGAACCATCCCGCCTATGGGCTGGGAACGGTGTGGAAGGGGTGTCGACGTGTCAGTGACGCCCACACCGGCATCGCGCAACCCGAGGAGGTCCACGGTCTGGCCGGCGCCCCCGAACTCATCCTGGTGAGCCTGCACCACTCGGTGGGGCACCGTCGAGTGCTGATGGCAAGAGCCAGGCCCGTGCGGCTCGTCGGTGCGGTGGTGAAGGACCTGGGCGACGATCGGTCACCCGTGATCGCCTCTTGCGGCATGCTCACTCGGTGGTGATGGCCCGCAGCACGTCGACGCGGGCGGCCCGGCGGGCTGGCAGCACGCCGGCCAGTACCCCGGCCAGCACCGCGATGACCACGGCCGCCAGCAACTGACCCGTCGGGAGGACGAACCGAAGCGGGAAGTCGTCCTGCAGGGCCTCGACCAGCAGCCAGCCGAAGAACACCCCGATCACCAGTCCGAGGCCGACCCCCAGCAGCGCGATCATGACCGACTCCCAGCGGACCATCGAACGCACCTGCCGCCGTCCCATCCCGACCGCCCGCAGGAGGCCGATCTCACGGACCCGTTCGAAGACGCTCAACGCCAGCGTGTTGACGATGCCGACGAACGCGATGACGATCGCCAGGGCGAGCAGGCCGTAGACCACGCCGATCATCTGGTTGATCTGCCCGGTGAGGTTCTCACGCACGGCTGCGCGGTCCATGGCGACCACCCCGGGGTAGGACTCCAGGACCTGGTCGACCGCGGCCTGTCCGTC
>SKNP01000500.1 GCA_007120485.1 Nitriliruptoraceae bacterium | reverse complement strand
GCTGTCGGGCACGGTGATCAGGTACTGGCGGACCAGGAAGATCCCGAACGCGCTGGTCGCGAACGGCAGCACGAGGCTGATCCTGGTGTCGACCAGATCGAGGAACGCGATCGTGATGAAGTTGGGCACCGCGGTGACCTGCGGGGTGATGAGCAACGATCCGATCACCGCGAGGAACAGCGGCTGGCGGCCCCGGAACTCGAGCTTGGCGAAGGCGAACGCGGCGGGCACGACCGTCAGCAGCTGCAAGACCAGGATGCTGCCGGTCACGATCACGCCGGTGACCATCGCTTGGCCGAGCCCGCCGTCGGTCCATGCCCGCAGGTAGTTGTCGATGGTCGGTTCGCTGGGGATCGGGTTGAGCCCCAGCTGGAAGACCTCCTGCTGGGGCACGAACGAGGTCCGCAGCATCCACACGAAGGGCAGCAACACCCAGACGAGCGCGATCGCGAGCAGCACGACCCGACTGACCGTCAGCACCCCACGCCGGCCCATCTAGTTCACCCCCCGGACCAACGAGCGTCGCCGTAGCACCCCGGCGACCAACACGACCACCAGCAGCAGGAACGAGATCGCCGACGCGTACCCCAGGCGGAAGAACTGGAAGCCCTGCTGCCAGATCGTGAACAACCACGTCTCCGTGGCACCGAGCGGGCCGCCCTCGGTCATGACCGACACCAGCTCGAACACCTGGATCGACTGGATGAACGTGATGACCGTGGCGAAGACGGTGCTGGGACGCAGCAACGGCCAGATCACGGTCACCAGCTTCGCGGGGCCGCGAACGCCGTCGATCGCCGCCGATTCGTGCACGGTGTCGGGGATCGCACTCAGGCCAGCGAGGTAGATCACGAAGTTGAACGCGGCGAACCGCCAGATACCGACGACCGCCAAGGTGGGCAGCGCCGTGGACTCCAGACGCAGGAAGTCGATCGGCGCCAGACCGATCACCGCCAGGACCTCGTTGACCACCCCACCGCGGACGCTGAACAGCCACTGGAACACGATGGCCATCGCGACGAGGTTGGCGGTCACCGGCAGGAACAACAGGGTCCGGTAGAGGGTCCGCCCACGCGCGAACGACTCGACCAGCAACGCCAGCCCCAGGCCGAGCAGCACACTGGCCGGGATGGCCAGGATCGAGAACACCAGGGTGTTGCGGGCCGAGCGATGCATCACCGGGTCGGTGGCCGCCTCGCGGTAGTTGTCCAGCCCGACGAAGCTCCACTCGCCGCGCACCGGGACATCGAAGAGGCTGGCCAGCAACGCCAGCAGCACCGGCAGCAGCGTGAACACGAACAGGATCGTCAGCGCCGGCGTCAGGAACGCCCACGCGGTGCGGTCCTGCCGATCGGCAGCTCCCACGCGCGTGCCCATCAGTGCACCGCCTGCTCGACCAGCCGTGATCCGCACCCGCGACCCATCAGCGCACCGCCCCCTCGTCGCTGACGACCGACCGCAGCGGTCGCGCACGTGCGACCCCGCCGAGGTCGATCGTCACGACCTGGTCTTCCACCAGGAGCGGTCCAGCCGCCGTTGGTGCGGCAGGCGAGCCCGTGCTGCGTACGCGACCGTCCGCCACATCGACCGAGACCAGCGATCCGTCGCCGCGAGCGACGACAAGCACCTGACCGGCCAGAACCGGTGCGGCGGTGAGGGACGTGGGCCGACGGGCGTACGGCCGCTGGACCGGCGCGTCCGCCACATCCAGCCTCGTGCTCCAGCGCCTCCGCCCGTCCGCACGGTGGATGCAGACCAGATCCCGGCCCTGCGAGACGGTGATGACGCCATCACCCGCCAGGACGGGCGCAGCGACGTCGAACCACCCGTCGACCGGGGCCTCCCACCGGGCAGCACCGTCGCTCGCATCGACCCGGAACAGCTGCTCACCGAGCCGGCGACCGTAGACGTCGCCGGTGCCCGGGTCGACGGTCAATGACGAGCACAGCGAGCGGGGCAATCCGTCGACCAGATCGGCCCGGCCCTCGAACGCCAACCGTCCCTGATGATCGTCCGGCCAGCGCGTCCGTCCGGTCGCGCCGTCCAGGGCCCACAGGCCGGGAAGGTGGGCGAACAGACCCAGCAGGAGCGCGTCGTCGAGGACGGCCGGACGGGCAAGGGTCGACATCGGCGAACGGCGCCCGAGATCCGTGCGCTCCCAGGCGAGACGTCCGGTGTCGACCGCGAACGCGCCCACCCAGGCCGGCTCGACGACGTAGATCCGCTGCCCGTCGGTGACCGGTGGTGCGTAGACCCACAGATCCGTGGCCGGTCCCGGCACGTTCTCCCAACGCTGCACGCCGCTGGTGAGATCGAACGCCAAGGTCCGACCGGTCACCAGGGTGACCACGACCTGATCGCCGACCACCAACGGGTCACACTTGCTCGGCTCGGGAAGCGTCAGCTGCCAGCGGAGGTCTCCGGTCGCGACGTCCAGGGCACTGAGCGTGCCGGTCGCCCGCGTCTCGTCCTCGGTGACCACGAACACGGTGCCGCCGGCCGCGACGGGCGCCGCACGGTTCCCGGTCCCCGGCAGCTCCACGTGCCAGGTCTCGCCATCGTCGTCGTGGCCGACCGCTCCCCGTGGGCTCGTCGGTGACCGCCCGACCTGGAGCTCCGCTCCGTCCCACGTCAGGGTCCGAATGTGCGGCTCGGTGTGGTCGAGACCGCCGAACAGCGCGGTACCCGTGGAGATCCACCAGATCCCGTCAGCTCGCACGACCCGTGACGTGTGCCGGTGTCCCGACACCACCGCCACCGGCGGACGGGGCAGGGATGCGACCCAGTCGGCAGCCAACTGATCGTGGGTGAGGAGCAGGTACGGCTGGTCGGATGCGACCGTGGCCAGATCAGCTTCTAGCCACGCCCGTTGCTGCTCCGCATCGAGACCGAGGTACATCGTGTACCAGTCGAGCACCACGACGTGGAGCCCCCCGCGATCGAAGGAGTACCACCGGGGCCCGAGATGTGCCTCGTAGCGGTGGGTGACGACCCCGTACACGTCGCGGTCAACCTGCTGGGTGCTGCCGACCATCGGCTCGTCACCCGGCTGTGGCATCACATCATGGTTGCCCGGCACGGTGAAGACCGGACACGGCATCGCGTCCACCAGCCCGCGGTACGCCTCGAACTCCTCGTCACGGCTGCGGTTGGTCACGTCGCCGGTGGCGATGACCAGGTCCGGCGATTCTGCGTACATCGCGGCCACCAATGGGCGACCGGCCTCGATCGGTGCGACGTCCCGACGGACGAGTTGGCCGTCAACGAACCGGAAGAGGGCGTCCTCGTTCGGGTCGGTGAGCATCTCGCCGCCGACCGAGAGGTGCAGATCGGTCATCTGGGTGAACCGCAACGGTTGAGGGTCCGCGACCTGGTGGAGTTCGAACCGCAACGGCTCGTGACCATCGATCGGCAGGTACCAACGTTCGGCATCCCACCCGCGAGGGCGTGTGATGAACACGAAGGGCCCGTCGCCGGGCAGCGTGAAGGTGCCGTCCGGCCCGGTGCGGGTGACGTCGTGGCCGTCGCTGACGATGACCTCGGCCATCGGCTCGCCATGAGCGCGTACGGTGCCGGTGATCGGTGCCATCATCGGCTCCGCCGCGGCGTGTCGGCGTGCCCGGCCAGGTCGGCCAGCGATGCGATCGTGGCGTCGGGCTCGACCCGATCGCCGCCCCGCTCCGCATGGTTCGTCCCTGCGCTGGCGGATGCCGCTCGCGGGCCGGCGACGAGGATGGACGACCAGCCGGACGCCTGGGCCCAGCTGACATCGGAGTCGATCCGGTCACCTACGACCACCGCGCGCACCTGCGTACCCCAGTAGCGGGCGACCAGCCGCGACATGGCGCGGTCGGGCTTGCCGCAGACGTGGGGCCTCCGGCCGGTGCGCTCGGCCAGGTGGTCGATGACCGCGCCGGCGTCGGGGATCCGGCCGGTGGGGCCAGGCACGGACGCATCAGCGTTGGTCGCCAGCCAGTCCGCTCCGGCCGCGAGCAACTCGACGCATCCGACCGGTGGCGCCGTCGGCTCGTGCCCGTCGGGCGCGGCACCGGTGACCAGGGCCGTCGGACTCGGGCCGTCGACCTCGATCCCCATCGCTTCGAGTTGCGCGGCGATGGCCGGCGGCCCCCAGAGCCGGACCGAGCGGTGGCCCGCCTTGACCGCCGTCTCGCTCAAGGCCTGCGCCGCGGTCAGGATCAGCGGGTCGTAGGCATCAGGGAGCGCGGGCGCGAGCCGCCGTCGCTGCCCGTCGAGGTCCCGACGTGAGTCGTTGGTGGCGAACAACACGTCGACGGGGGATGAGACGAGCGCCTCGACCGCTGGCCCGACGCCCGGAACGAGGTCGTCGCCGATGCACACGACCCCATCGACGTCGAGGATCACCGCATCCTGGCCGCGGATCAGCTCCCATGCCGAAACGACGCTCAGCGTCCCACCTCTCCCCGGCTCCCGTGTGTCCTTGGCTCCCGCGTGTCACCATAGTTCCTTGACTAACCCCTTTCAAGAAATATCGTTTCATCACCGCTCGTCCCCGCACTCGCTCCGAGCCGCGACCAGGACCGACCATGATCACCTCTGCACCCAAGGGCGCGCTGGTCCGGTTGCAACGCGACCTCGATCACTTCAAGTCGGCGGAACAGCAGGTTGCCCGGTTGTGCCTCGACCGGGCCGCCGAGGTCGTGGGCATGTCCGTCCAGCAGGTCGCCGCCGCGGCGGGCACCTCGACCGCGACGGTGGTGCGGATGTGCCAGACCCTCGGCTTCACCGGCTTCGCCCAGTTCAAGCTGGTGCTGGCGGCGGAAACCGCCCCGACATCAGCGGGGGTCCGCGACG
>SKNP01000070.1 GCA_007120485.1 Nitriliruptoraceae bacterium | reverse complement strand
GATCTGTACGACACGACCCTGCGCGATGGGACGCAACGCGAGGGTGTGACGCTGTCGGTCGACGACAAGCTCAAGGTCGCGCGGCGCATGGACGAACTCGGCGTCGCCTACATCGAGGGCGGCTGGCCGGGTGCGAACCCGAAGGACACGGAGTTCTTCGCGCGCGCCGCCGACGGCGAGCTACAGCTCGACCATGCGACGCTGGTCGCCTTCGGCATGACCCGCGGCGCCAACCGAGCGGCCGCGGACGATCCCTTGATCGCGGCGCTGGCCGAGGCGCGGACCGACGTCGTCTGCCTCGTTGGCAAGTCGTGGGGCTACCACGTCGACGAAGCGCTCGGGGTGCCACGCGAGGAGAACCTCGCGATGGTCCGCGACTCGATCGAGTACCTGCGCAGCGTCGGCAAGCGGGTGTTCTTCGACGCCGAGCACTTCTTCGACGGCTTCATGCGCGACGGGGACTACGCGCGGGAGGTGGTCCTGGCTGCCGGTGAGGCCGGCGCGGAGTGCGTCGTGCTCTGCGACACCAACGGTGGCGCGATGCCGTGGGACGTGACCGAGATCGTTCACGGGCTGGTCGGCGAGCTGCCTTGCGATGTCGGTCTGCACTTCCACGACGACGGCGGCTGCGCGGTCGCCAACTCCCTGCTGGGTATCGAGGCGGGCGCGACCCACGTCCAGGGCACGGCCAACGGGTTGGGGGAGCGCTGCGGCAACGCCAACATCTTCACGATCCTCGGGGACCTGCAGCTGAAGCGCAAGGTCCCGCTGGTGTCGTCCGGGCAACTCGAGCGCCTCACCGAGATCAGCCACACGATCGCGGAGCTGTGCAACCAGGCCACACCGTCGGTGGCGCCCTACGTCGGTCACACCGCGTTCAGCCACAAGGCGGGACTGCACGCGTCGGCGCTGGCCAAGGCGCCGGACATGTACAACCACATCGATCCCGATGAGGTCGGCAACCGCCAGCGCCTGGTGGTCAGCGAGCTCGCCGGGCGGTCCAACGTCAAGCTCAAGGCCAAGGAGCTGGGGCTGGACGTGGACGACGACCAGGCCCGCAAGGTGCTCGAGGAGATCAAGCGACGGGACGCGCAGGGCTGGAGCTACGAGGCGGCGGACGCCTCCTTCGAGCTGCTGCTCCGTCGGGTCGCCGGCCTCCTGCCGGCGAAGGACGAGCCGTTCCGCTCGCTGCACTACCGCGTCAGCGTCTCCGGCGGCGAGGGTGAAGCGCTGCCCGGTGATGGTCCCGCGGAGGCGATCCTGGCCGTGGAGGTCGGCGGGGAGCGCAAGCTCGGCGCCGGGGAGGGCAACGGACCGGTCGACGCTCTCGACGATGCGTTCCGCAACGCCGTCAACGGCACCTGGCCGCAGCTCGACCGCATCGACCTCTCCGACTACCGGGTCCGCATCCTGGAGGCTGATCCCTCCCGGCCGGATCACGCGGCGACCGCCGGGACCGATGCCACCACCCGGGTGCTCGTCAGCTCGACGGATGGCACCCAGGTGTGGGACACCGTCGGGGTGCATCCCAACATCGTCGAAGCGTCGTGGCTGGCGCTGTCCGATGCCTACACCCACGCGATCCTGCGGCCGCACTGGAACGGTTGACGGCTGCGAGACCAGGAGCTCCCGTGCCCCGCTTCGTCCGCTTCCTGCACGACGACACCCCCCACTACGGGATCCTCGACGGCACCGAGGTGGCGGTGATCGAGCCTCACCCGTTCGCGGACCCGCATCCGACGGGAGAGCGGGTCCCGATCGAGGGACTGCGGCTGCTCGCGCCGGTGATCCCCTCCAAGGTGGTGTGCGTCGGCAAGAACTACCGCGCGCACGCCGATGAGATGGGTGGGGACGTCCCCGACGAACCGCTGCTGTTCCTCAAGCCATCATCGTCGGTGATCGGCCCCGGGGACCCGATCCTGCTGCCGACCGACCGGTCCCAGGAGGTCCACCACGAAGCGGAACTGGCGGTCGTCGTCGGCGCGCTCCTGCAGCGGGTGTCGCCGGAGACGGCGCTCAAGGGGGTGCTCGGCTACACCGCGGCCAACGACGTCACCGCGCGAGACCTGCAGCGCACGGAGGGGCAGTGGTTCCGCGCCAAGGGGTTCGACTCCTTCTGCCCGCTCGGCCCGGCCATCGCCACCGAGGTCGACCCCGGTGACCTGTCGATCCGCTGCACGGTCGACGGCGAGGTCCGCCAGGAGGGCACCACCGCCGATCTGGTGGTCGGTGTCGGCGAACTGCTCAGCGAGATCTCGCAGGTGGTCACCCTCCTTCCCAGCGACGTGGTCCTGACCGGTACACCTGCAGGGGTGGGGCCGATCGCTCCAGGGCAGCGGGTCCGCGTGGAGATCGAGGGGGTCGGCGCGCTCGAGAACCCGGTGCTCGACCGACAGGAGCTCGGTGACGAGGATCGGACCAACGGGCAGGGGTGAGGCCGAGCCCGCTCGGCCAGGTGCGCCCGCGGAGGCGACGGATCAGTTCAGGGCCCAGATGCTCGTGTTCAACGCGGTCGCGTACAGGATCCACCCGAGGTAGGGCACCAGCAGCCACGCCGCCACCCGGTCGATCCGAGCCATCGCGACGATCGTGGCGATCACGACCACGTCCAGCAGCACGATGACCGCGATCGCCGGGCCGAACGCCTCGAGACCGAAGAACACCCCCGGCCAGACGGCGTTGACCAGCAGCTGCGCGCTCCAGAGGCCCAGGGCGACCGCGGCCGGTCGCACCCCTCCCGCCGTGCGCCACGTCCGCCATCCAGCGACCGCGATCGCGACGTAGAGCACGGGCCAGACCACCCCGAACGCCCCCGACGGCGGCGCCCATGCCGGTCGGTCCAGCTCCAGGTAGCGCCCGCCGACGTCGTCGCCCTGCAGGAGGTTGCCGACCGCGCCGGCCGTGATGCTCAGGACGAGGAAGGCGGCGAGCGCCGGCCACGGGGACCGGACACCGCGGTCGGTGCGCGTGTCGTCGGACTCCTCGGCCACGTGGTGGCTCCTGACTGGCCCAGACCGGCGGTCGGCCGGGGGCAGCTAGTCTCGCAGATGCCCACCGGCTCGTCGGAGGAGCCGTCACCGTGTCCGAACTCCCCAACGTCCTCGCGTCGCGGTACGCGAGCGAGGACATGACGGCGATCTGGTCGCCGCGAGGCAAGGTGATCGCCGAACGTCGGCTGTGGATCGCCGTGCTGCGCGCGCAGGCCGGCCTGGGCATCGAGCTGCCGGACGGGGTGATCGAGGACCACGAACGCGTCGTCGAGCAGGTCGATCTGGCTTCGATCGAAGCCCGCGAGCGTCGCACACGCCACGACGTCAAGGCGCGGATCGAGGAGTTCTGCGAGCTCGCCGGACACGAGCACATCCACAAGGCGATGACCTCGCGGGACCTCACCGAGAACGTCGAGCAACTGCAGGTCCGACGCTCGTTGATGCTGCTACGGGACCGCTGCGTCGCCGCGCTGGCCATGCTGGCCGAGCGAGCGATCGAACACCGCGACACGGTCATCACCGGCCGCACCCACAACGTCCCAGCGCAGGCCACCACGCTGGGCAAGCGGTTCGCGTCCGCGGGCGAGGAACTGCTGCAGGCCACCCATCGCCTCCAGGAGCTGTTGGACCGCTACCCGTTGCGAGGGCTCAAGGGCCCGGTCGGGACCCAGCAGGATCTGCTGGATCTCCTGGGTGACGAGGCCGCCGTCGACGCGCTCGAGGTCGCGGTCGCTGACCACCTCGGGTTCGAGGCCCGGCTCGACAACGTCGGGCAGGTCTACCCCCGTTCGCTCGACCTGGACGTCGTGTCCGCGCTCGTCCAGGTCGTCGGCGGGCCGTCGAGTCTGGCGACCACCCTGCGGCTGATGGCTGGCCAGGAGCTGGCCACCGAGGGGTTCCAACCGGGCCAGGTGGGGTCGTCCGCGATGCCCCACAAGATGAACTCCCGCTCGTGCGAGCGGATCGTCGGGCTGCGGCACGTCCTGTCGGGTCACCTGACGATGGTCAGCGGCATCGCCGGCGACCAGTGGAACGAGGGCGACGTGTCGTGCTCGGTGGTCCGTCGCGTCGCGCTTCCGGACGCCTTCCTGGCCGCGGACGGGCTGTTCGAGACGTTCCTGACGGTGCTGGGCGATCTGGGCGCCTACCCGGCGGTGATCGAGCGGGAACTGGAGCGCTACCTGCCGTTCCTGGCCACCACCCGGGTCCTGGTCGCCAGCGTGCGTGCCGGGGTCGGCCGGGAGACCGCCCACGACGCCATCCGCGAGCATGCGGTCGCCGTCGCGCTCGCGATGCGCGAGCAGGGGAGGGACAACGATCTGCTGGACCGCCTGGCTGCGGATGATCGGCTGCCGCTCGACCTCGCCGACCTCGATGCGCTGCTGGACGATCGAGCCACCTTCGTTGGCGCCGCCGCCGGGCAGGTCGACCGGTTCGCGGTCGCCGTCGCCGACCTGGTGGACGCCCACCCCGACGCGGCGCGCTACCGGCCGGCCGCGATCCTCTGACGCGTCCGTGCGCTCCGCCACGTCGCGTCCGTGCGCTCATCCACGCCGCGTTCGTGGCGCGTAGCCGTCGGCCCTAAGGTCGCCCGTCCTCCCCGTCGATCCCGCCCGTCCTCCCCGTCGATCCCGCCCGTCCTCCCCGCCGATCCCGCTCGAGGTCTCCGTGTCCGCTGCTACCTCGCCGTCCCCATCCACCTCGACACGTGTGCGGTTCTGCCCGGCCCCGTCGGGCTGGCTCCACGTCGGCAGCGTGCGTGCCGCGCTGTACAACTGGCTGCACGCCCGGGGGCAGGGTGGCGCGTTCGTGTTCCGGATCGAGGACACCGACGCCACGCGCGCGACCGAGGACTCG